>NZ_BSPB01000001.1:0-283501 GCF_030160815.1 Hydrogenophaga electricum
GCCGGGGGCGCTCGGTGGCGGGTGCGTCGCCCGCGGGGAGCGGCCGGCCGGCCAGCCGGTGCACCAGCCGTTCCAGCCACTGGCTGGCGTCGGCTTCGTGGTCGGGCTCGCAGTCGGTGCGCGGCAGCAGGCGCTGGCCGCCCAGGGTTTCCAGTCGCGCGTCCAGCTGGCGGCCGAAGCCGCAGAACTGGTCGTAGGCCGGGTCGCCGAAAGCGAGCACGGCGAATGGGGTGCCCGCCAGCGGCGGCGCGGCCTCGGCCTGCAACTGCGACCAGAAGCCCTGCGCGTGCTCCGGCGGTTCGCCGTCGCCGAAGGTGCTGGCCAGCAGCAGGATCTGTTGCGCCCCGGCGAGGCCGGCGGCGGGGAAGCGGTCCATGCCGCCCAGCGTGACCGCATGGCCTTCGGCGCGCAGGCGTTCGGCGCAGCGGGTGGCGAAGGCCTCGGCCTTGCCGGTCTGCGAAGCCCAGAGCACGGCCACGCCGGACAGCGCGGGGGCGGCCTCGGGCTGTTGGCCGGCCGCCGGCAGGACGCGGCCGGCTACCGATGGCGCAAGCCCGATGCGGACGGTGCTGTGCTTGAGCGCGGGCTGCAGGGACACCGGGTCGACGGCGTTGCCGGTCACGGCGTTGATGGCCAGGTTGTCGCCGAAGCAGTCGTTCCAGTGGAAGGGCACGAAACACTGGCCGCGCGGCACCCGGTCGGTCAGCCGGGCCGGCAGCACGGCCTGCCCGCGCCGTGAGCGCACCTGCACAGGCGCCTGCTCGGCCAGGCCGTGCGCGGCCGCGTCGTCGGGGTGGATCTCGATGAAAGGCCCCGGGTTGAGGCGATTGAGGGTGGTGATGCGGCCGGTCTTGGTGCGCGTGTGCCACTGGTGCTGCACGCGGCCGGTGTTGAGCACCAGGGGGTAGGCGTCGTCGGTGGTCTCGGCCGGTGGCTGGTGCGGGCAGGCGACGAAGCGGGCCTTGCCGCTGGGCGTGGCGAAGCGCAGGCCGCCGTCGACGCGGTAGCGGATCGGGTGGCGGCTGTGCGGATCGCCGGCTGGGCAGGGCCATTGCAGGGGGGCTTCGCGCAGGCGCTCGTGGCTCGCGCCGCCGATGTCGTAGCCGGTGGCCGGGTTGGCGAAGGCGCGGATTTCGTCGAACACCTCGGCCGCGCTGGTGTGGTTGAAGCCCTGCGTGTAGCCCATGGCGCGGGCCACGCGCACGATGAGGGCCCAGTCGGGCAGGGCGTCGCCCGGCGCGGCCACCGCCTGCGGCGCCAGCGTGAGGTTGCGCTCGGAATTGACCATCACGCCTTCGCCTTCGGCCCAGAGCGCGCCGGGCAGCAGGATGTCGGCGTGGCGGGTGGTTTCGGTGTCGAGGAAGGCGTCCTGCACGATCACGAGTTCGGCCGCCTGCAGGCCCGCGATCACGCGCTGCCGGTCCGGCACGGTGGCGACCGGGTTGGTGCAGATGATCCAGCAGGCCTTGACGTCGCCGGCGGCCAGGGCGTCGAACAGGGCCACGGTGCCCGGGCCGGCATCGGTGCGCAGGGTGCCCGGCGGCAGTTGCCAGTGGTCTTCGACGAAGCGGCGGTCGGCGGCGGACAAGGCCAAGCGCTGGCCCGGCAGGCCGGGGCCCATGTAGCCCATGTCGCGCCCGCCCATGGCGTTGGGCTGGCCGGTGAGCGAAAACGGGCCGCTGCCGGTGCGGCAGAGGGCGCCGGTGGCCAGGTGCAGGTTGCACACCGCGTGCGTGTGCGCCGTGCCCTGGGTGCTCTGGTTCAGGCCCATGGTCCAGCAGCTCATCCAGTTCGGGGCCTGGCCGATCCAGTCGGCCACCTGGCGGATCTGGGCTTCGGGCAGCCCGGTCAGGGCGGCCACGGTGGCTGGCGGGTAGTCGGCCAGCAGCGCGGGCATGGCGTCCCAGCCTTCGGTGTGGGCGGCGATGAAGGTCGGGTCGGTGTGGCCGTTGAGCACCAGCAGGTGCAGCAGGCCGTTGAGCAGGACCAGGTCGGTGCCGGGGCGGATCGGCAGGTGCAGGTGCGCCTTGTCGGCGGTGGGCGTGCGGCGTGGGTCGACCACGACCAGCTTTGCGCCCGCCTTGACGCGGTCCATCATGCGCAGGTACAGGATGGGGTGGCAGTCGGCCATGTTGGCGCCGATGACGAAGAACAGGTCGGCGTGGTCGAAATCGTCGTAGCTGCCAGGGGGCGCGTCGGCGCCGAAGCTGCCCTTGTAGCCGCTGCCCGCGCTGGCCATGCACAGCCGCGAGTTGGACTCGATGTGCGGTGTGCGGATGTAGCCCTTGGCCAGCTTGTTGGCCAGGTACTGCGCCTCCAGCGACATCTGGCCCGACACGTAGAGCGCCACGCTGTCGGGGCCGTGGGTGTCGATGGTGTGGCGCAGGCGCCGGGCGGTGTCGGCAATGGCCGCGTCCAGCGCCAGCGGCACCGGGTCCTGTGCACGGGCTTCGCGCACGAAGGCCTGCGTCAGCCGCCCGGGCGCGCTGAGCGCCTGCGCGCAGGTCTGGCCCTTGGTGCACAGGCGGCCACGGTTGGCGGGGTGGTCCGGGTCGCCGCGCACCTGGGCGACATGGCCATCGTCGCCCACGGTCATGACGATGCCGCAACCGACGCCGCAGTACGGGCAGACGCTGCGAACGGTTTTCATGCGCGCTTCAGGCCAGCAACCAGACCGCACCTTCGCGCGCCTGCACGGCGTAGGTCTGCAGCGTGGTGGTGGCGTCTTCCAGGCAGGCGCCGGTGCGCAGCGCGTAGTGCTGCTTGTAGATCGGCGAGGCGACCACGGGCTCGCCGCGCAGATCGCCCACGATGCCGCGCGAGAGCACGTTGGCGCCGCTGTGCGGGTCGTGGTTGTCCAGCGCATACAGGCTGTCGTCGCCGAGCCGGAAGACGGCGATCTGCCGCTCGCCGACCAGCGCGCAGACGCCGGTGTCGGGCAGGATGTCGGTGAGCGCGCAGATGCGCTGCCAGGCGGGGTGGGAGGTGTCCATGGGGGGCTGCTCCCGGGTCAGGCCGAGACCGGTTCGGTGGCGCGGCCGGCGGGCAGTGCCTGTTTTTCGGCGGCGGTGGCCGGGCGCGGCTGGCCGCGCTCCTGCACAAACACCACGTTGGGGTCGCCCGCGGCGCTGTTGACGAAGGTGCGCAGGCGCTGCAGCGTGGCCGGGGTTTCCAGGGCCACTTTCCATTCGTCGGCGTAGCTCGCCACGTGGTGCGCCATCTGGGCCTCCAGTTCGGCGCCCAGCCCCAGGCTGTCGGCCATCACCACGGCCTTGAGGTAGTCCAACCCGCCTTCGAGCTGGTCGCGCCAGGTGCTGGTGCGCTGCAGCCGGTCGGCGGTGCGGATGTAGAACATCAGGAAGCGGTCGATGCTGCGGATCAGCGTGGCCTCGTCGAGGTCGCTGGCCAGCAGTTCGGCGTGGCGCGGCTTGATGCCGCCGTTGCCGCACACATAGAGGTTCCAGCCGCGTTCGGTGGCGATGACGCCCACGTCCTTGCCCTGCGCTTCGGCGCATTCGCGCGTGCAGCCGGAGACGCCGAACTTGATCTTGTGCGGCGCGCGCAGGCCCTTGTAGCGGTGCTCCAGGCGCAGGGCCATGGCCACCGAGTCCTGCACGCCGTAGCGGCACCAGGTGCTGCCCACGCAGCTCTTGACCGTGCGCAGGCTCTTGCCGTAGGCGTGGCCGCTTTCGAAGCCGGCGTCGACCAGCTCGCGCCAGATCCGTGGCAACTGGTGCGCCTGCGCGCCGAACAGGTCGATGCGCTGGCCGCCGGTGATCTTGGTGTAGAGCCGGTAGCGCTTGGCTATGTCGCCGATGGTGATGAGCTGGTCCGGCGTGATCTCGCCGGCCGGCACACGCGGCACCACGGAGTAGGTGCCATCTTTCTGGATGTTGCCCAGGAAGTGGTCGTTGCTGTCCTGCAGCGGCGCGTTCTGCGGCGAGAGCACGAAGCCGTTCCAGCAACTGGCCAGGATGCTGGCCACCGTGGGCTTGCAGATGTCGCAGCCGTGGCCCTGGCCGTGCCGGGCGATGAGCTCGGAAAAGGTCTTGATCTCGCCCACCCGCACCAGGTGGTAGAGCGCCTGGCGCGAATGGGGGAAGTGTTCGCACAGGTGGTTGCTGACGGCCACGCCCTGGCGCGTGAGTTCGGCCTTGAGCACCTGCGTGACCATGGGCACGCAGCCGCCGCACGAGGTGCCGGCGCGGGTGCAGGCCTTCAGCGCACCGACGGTGTGGGCGCCGCCTTCGATGGCCGCGCAGAGCTGGGCCTTGCTGACGTTGTTGCACGAGCACAGCACGGCGTTGTCGGGCAGGGCATCCACACCCAGGCCGGGCTTGCCGCCTTCGGCCGCCGGCAGGATGAGCTGTTCGGGCGCGGCGGGCAGGGCGATGCCGTTGAGCACCATGGGCAGCAGCGTCGCGTATTCGGCCGCGTCGCCCACCAGCACTGCGCCCAGCAGGCGCTGGCCGTCCTCGCTGACCACCAGGCGCTTGTAGACCTGCTTGAGGTCGTCGGTGAAGCTCACGCTGCGGCAGCCGGGCGTGCGGCCGTGGGCGTCGCCGATGCTGGCCACGTCCACGCACATCAGCTTGAGCTTGGTGGACAGGTCGGCACCGTGGAACGCGGCGCCGGCTTCGCCGGCCACGTGCGCGGCCGCCACGCGTGCCATGTCGTAACCCGGTGCGACCAGGCCGAACACCTGCCCGTTCCAGGCGGCGCATTCGCCGATGGCATAGATGGCCGGGTCGCTGCTGCGGCACTGGTCGTCGATGGCCACGCCGCCGCGCGGGCCGATGGCCAGCGCGCACTGGCGCGCCAGCTCGTCGCGTGGCCGGATGCCGGCGGAGAACACGATCATGTCGGTCTCCAGGTGTGTGCCGTCGGCAAACACCATGCGGTGGCGCGCGGTGGCGCCGTCGGTGATGTCCACCGTGTTGCGGCCGGTGTGCACCTGCACGCCCAGCGCCTCGATCTTGTTGCGCAGCACCCGGCCGCCGGCCTCGTCGACCTGCACGCTCATCAGGCGCGGCGCGAACTCCACCACGTGTGTGGCCAGCCCGAGGTCGCGCAGCGCCTTGGCGCATTCCAGGCCGAGCAGGCCACCGCCGACGACCACGCCGCTTTGGGATACCGCCCCCGACGCCTGCATGCCTTCGAGGTCTTCGATGGTGCGGTAGACGTGGCAGTGCGCGCGGTCCCGCCCGGGCACGCCGGGCACGAACGGCGTGGAGCCGGTGGCCAGCACCAGGCGGTCGTAGGCAATGACCTCACCGTCGGCCAGCTGCAGCGTGCGCGCGCGGCGTTCGATCGCCACGACGCGGGCGTTCAGGCGCAGGCTCAGGCCGGGGCGGTCGTAGAAGCCGTCGGGCACCAGCGACAGCGCTTCGGCGCTGCGGCCACTGAAGAAGTCCGACAGGTGCACGCGGTCGTAGGCCGGGCGCGGCTCTTCGCCCAGCACGGTCACGCGCAACCCGGCGGCCGGCAGGTCGGGGCAGTGCTGCAGCAGCGCTTCGACGAAGCGGTGGCCGACCATGCCGTGGCCGGCCACGACGATGTGGGTGGGAGCGGAGGTTGTCGTCATGGGGTTGTCTCGGGCAAAAGGTTCACCGGGCGGCAGCCACCCTCATCCCCGGCAAACCGGGGATGGCGGGCGGGGGTGGGGCCGGAGGTCCCGGCGGGCGATCAGGCCTGCAGGGCCACCGGGGTGTCGGGCGTCGCGCGCGACGAGGGCGCGATCGGCTCGACCTTGCGCTGCTTCTCGTACAGGAAGCTCAGGATCTCCTGCCGGCAGCGGTTGTAGACCGCGTCTTCGGCCAGCGCGATGCGGTTGCGCGGGCGCGCCAGCGGCACGTCCATGATCTGGCCGATGGTGGCCCCCGGCCCGTTGGTCATCATCACCACGCGGTCGGACAGCAGCACCGCCTCGTCCACGTCGTGCGTGATCATCAGCACGGTGTTGCCGAGCTCGCTCTGGATGCGGATCACCTCGTCCTGCAGGTGCGCACGGGTCAGCGCGTCGAGCGCGCCGAAGGGCTCGTCCAGCAGCAGCACCTTGGGTTCCATCGCCAGCGCACGGGCAATGCCCACGCGCTGCTTCATGCCACCGGAAATTTCCGAGGGCAAGCGGTGCAGCGCATGGCCCATGTTCACCATCTCCAGGTTGTGCCGGATCCAGGCCTTGCGCTCGGACGGGGTCTTGGTGTCGCGGAAGATTTTGTCCACCGCCAGCTCGACGTTCTGCCACACGGTGAGCCAGGGCAGCAGCGAGTGGTTCTGGAACACCACGGCGCGGTCCGGGCCGGGGGCGCCGATCTCGCGGCCGTCGAGGATCACGCCCCCGGCGGTGGCGCGCAGCAGGCCGGCCACGATGTTGAGCACGGTGGACTTGCCGCAGCCGGAGTGGCCGATCAGCGAGATGAATTCGCCGCGCTGGACGTCGAGGTTGATGCCCTTGAGGACGGGGTTGACCGCGCCGTTGCGACCGGCAAAGCTCATGTCGACGTGTGAGAGGCTGAGGTAGGCGCTGCTCATGGTGAGGCTCCGTGAAGGTGTCCGGGGGGTCAGTGGGCCGCGGTGCCGCGGGTGACGAGGTGGCCGATCCAGGCCACGAGGCGGTCGAGCACGAAGCCGATCAGGCCGACGTAGAGCAGCGCCAGGATGATGTCGCTGATGCGCGAGGAGTTCCAGGCGTCCCAGATGAAGAAGCCGATGCCCACACCGCCGATCAGCATCTCGGCCGCCACGATGGCCAGCCACGACAGGCCGACCCCGATGCGCAGCCCCGAGAAGATGAAGGGGGCGGCGGCCGGCAGCATGATCTGGCCGAAGTACTCCAGGCCGTTGAGGCGGATCACCTTGGCCACGTTGCGGTAGTCCTCGGGGATGTTGCGGATGCCGATGGAGGTGTTGATGATGATCGGCCAGATCGCGGTGATGAAGATCACGAAGATGGCCGACGGGTTGCCGTCGCGAAAGCCCGCCAGCGAAATCGGCAGCCAGGCCAGTGGCGGCACGGTGCGCAGCACCTGGAAGATCGGGTCCAGCCCGCGCAGCGCCCAGGTCGACTGGCCCACCAGCACGCCCAGGCCCACGCCGACCACCACCGCCAATGCGTAGCCGTAGGCCACGCGCTTGAGGCTGGCCAGCAGTTGCCAGGCCATGCCCACGTCGTTGCCGCCGTTGTCGTAGAACGGGTCGATGATCAGCTCCCAGGTGTCGGCCACCACCTTGCTCGGTGGCGGCAGGGCGGCGCCGGGCCGACTGCCCAGCGCTTCCCAGATCAGCAGCAGCACGGCCAGGATGATCACCGGCGGCAGCACGTGGGTCACCAGCTTGCGCACGGTGTTGCCCAGCCAGGCCGGCGCGGCGGGAGCGGCCGCAGCCGTGGGGGTGAGCCGGATCGGCTCGATGGTGTCGGTCGTGGACATGGTGTTCCTCGTCGTGGAGCAGGGGGTGGGGTCAGGCCGACCTGGTGGCCTTGATGGACAGGCTTTCCAGGTACTTCTTCGGGTTGGCCGGATCGAAGACCTTGCCGTCGAAGAATTTCTCCACGCCGCGCGAGGTGGACGTGGGGATGTCCTTGGCGGCCACGCCCAGCTCCTTGGCGGCTTCGCGCCAGAGGTCTTCGCGGTTGACCTTGGCGATCAGGGCCTGGGTGTCCAGGTTGGTCGGCAGGTAACCCCAGCGCTGGTTTTCCGTGAGGAACCACAGGTCGTGGCTCTGGAACGGGTAGCTGGCGTGGTCTTTCCAGAAGCGCATCTGGAACTTGCTGTTCGTCTCCACGCGGCCGGTGCCGTAGTCGAAGTCGCCCTTGACGCGGTCGATCACGTCGGCCACCGGGGCGTTGATCCAGCGTCGGCGCGAACAGATCTCGGCCACCTCGGCGCGGTTGGCCGGGTCTTCGCACCACATCTGCGCCTCCATCACCGCCTTGAGCAGCGCTTTGGTGGCGTTGGGGTTGGCCTGCACGTAGTCGGCGCGCATGGCAAACGCCTTCTCCGGGTGGTTCATCCAGAGTTCGCTGGTGGTGATGGCGGTGTAGCCGATCTTCTGGTTGATGAGCTGCCGGTTCCAGGGCTCGCAGACGCAGAAGGTGTCCATGCTGCCGACCTTCATGTTGGCCACCATCTGGGCGGGCGGCACGACGATGGTGGAGATGTCCTTGTTCGGGTCCACGCCACCGGCGGCCATCCAGTAGCGGATCCACATGTCGTGCGTGCCGCCGGGGAAGGTCATGGCGGCGTTGACCGGCTTGCCGGTCTTCACGCGCTTGGCGAGCAGGGCCTTGGCGAAGACCTTGGTGTCCAGGCCGACCTTGAGGTCCTTGTACTCGTCTCCCACCGAGATGCACTGGCCGCCCAGGTTCAGGCGCGCCAGAATGGTCATCGGTACCGGCACGTTGTTGGCCGTGACCGCACCGGTGCTGATGAGGTAGGGCATGGGCGTGAGGATGTGGGCGCCATCGATGCCACCTTTGCCCGAGCCCAGCACCAGGTTGTCGCGCGTGGTGCCCCACGAGGATTGCTTGAGCACCTCCACCTCGGTCATGCCGTGCTTCTTGAAGAAGCCTTTTTCGTCGGCGACGAACAGCGGGGCCGCGTCGGTCAGGGCGATGAAGCCCAGCTTGGCGGTCTTGGTTTCCAGCGCGGTGGACGCACGGGCGGGCGCCATGAAGGCGTTGCCCAGCAGGGCGGCGCCTCCCAATGCCGAGGCTTTCTGGATGACGGCCCGGCGCGAGAAAGACGGGGTGTTCAAAGGCTGCTTCATGGTCGACTCCTGTGAGATGAACAAAATCGGAAGCCCAAAACGACAACGGCGCCCATCGCATCCCGGGCTGGAAGCCCGGAGAGCAATGGACGCCGTTGTCCGTGTCTGGGAAGACTGATGAGTACCTGGCCGTCGTTGGCTGGGTTGTGGCTCATCTAGCAGCTTGTGTGCCAGCCGATGGCTGTGCAGCGCTTCAGGCGATCAAATTTCGGAAAGATATTTGTTTTTGCAGGAGAAAATCCCGGAGGCGGCGTGTTTCTGCGGTCTGCCTGCCTGCGTCCTGCTGCGCCGTCGGGCGCTCAAACTGGTGCAGGCGCACGCAGTTTTTGTGCATGGCAGCACCCGTGTGAGGGCCGGGCTTCAGCGGGGACGGTCGGAGAGCACGTCGGCCATGGCGAGCACCGCGTCGGCCACGTCCACCAGGCGGCGGTTCTGGTTCATCGCCATCTGGCGCAGGGTCTTGTGCGCGTCTTCTTCGCTCAGGTGGCGGTGGGCCATGAGCAGGCCCTTGGCGCGTTCGATGAGCTTGCGCTCGTTCAGGCTGGCGCGCACGGTGTCGAGCTCGTCGCTCATGTGCTGGAGGCGGCGCGACTGGTCCTGCACCAGTTCGAGGATGGAGCGGTCCACCTGGGGGCCGTAGGCCTGCACCGCGCCCCCCGCTGCCGCCACGCTGGGGGGCAACGCGAGCAGGGGGTCTTCGCGGCTGTCGAAGAAGTCTGCCCGGTCCGGCAGGGCGTCGCGTTGCTCTGCCGCAACCTGTTCGAGCGTCGCCAGCTCGCGGCGCGTGGTGTCCAGCCGCTGCGTGCACAGCGTCAGCAGCTCGGCGGCCAGCGCGTCTTCAACCGCTTTCATCGCGTCGATGCGGGCGGTGCAGGCGTCGAACCAGGTCTGGCTCAGGTTCACGTCGAGGGCGCTGCCTGCCGGCATCGTGCCCAGGATGCGGCGCAGGCGCTCCAGCCCGGCCAGCACCTCGGGGCGCTGTGAGCGCTGCCATTCGGCCCGCAGGGTTTCGCTGGCGAAGTCGGTGAAGACCTGGAGGCAGCGTTCCTGCGATTCGACCAGGTCCAGCAGGTGGTGCTGCTCGTCCGGATCGGCCAGGCCGGAGGCGAACAGGCCCGAGCCCGTGGCCCGTTCCTGGCCGGCGAATTCCTTGCCCTGCATGAAGTTGAACAGCGCCACCAGGCGGCGGGAGATGTCCGGGTCGGGGGCGCTGTCGGCGGCTTCGAACACCACGGCCAGCAGGCCGTTGATCAGGCGCACGAAGGCGGCGGTGGTCTGCTGTGCGCTCAGCGCGCCGGCCGCGACACGCCCGCGCAGGCGGGGCAGGGCGTCCAGCCCCTGGAGCACGTAGGCGATGCGGCTGAACAGGCGGGCGCCGTTGGCGGTCTGCAGCGACTGGGTGTCAAGCTGGTCGAAGCAGGCCTGCACCTCGGCCTGCAACTGCTCGCACTGGGTGATCTGCCCAGTGCGCTCGGTCTGCCAGCGTCTGCCCTGGGAGCCGACATACAGATTGGACAGGCCCCGTTCGCGCTGCAGCGCGTGCACCAGCCGCCCGGTCGCATTGACCAGGGCGCTCGTCAGCGCCAGTTGCTGCAGGCCGGCGATTTCGCATCGCCGCGCCTCGATGAGGAAAGACAGGCCCGATTTCATGGTGCAGGTGGCATCGCAGGGAGGTGGAATGACGCCAGCAACATGCGTGCCGCCTGAATCGGGCGGCTTGGTTCGGACGGCCCGGGTCAGGCGGGCGACATGCCGTTGCGCTGCTTGATGGCCGCGGTGTCGGGCGAGACCAGGAACTGCAGGAACGCCTGCACGGCCTGGGCCTGGGGCGAGGCCGTGGCCTGGGCGGCCGAGAACGTGGTGACGATCTGCACCGCTTCGGGCAGACCGCCCAGCAGGTCGATGCCCGGCAGGCTCATGAGCTCGCTCAGTTGCTGGAAGCCCAGCGCCACGTCGCCGCTGGCCACCAGCGAGCCCACCGGCACGCCGGGCGGCGGCGTCACGATGCGGCTCTGGACCACGTCGGCGATGCCCCAGCGCTCGAACAGCCGGGCCAGTTGCACACCGCTGGGACCGGTGGAGTAACCGAGCGTGGGGGCGGCCAGCACCGCCTGTTTGAGGGCTTCTTCGGTCGCGATGTCGGGACGCGGCGCGCCGGCTTTGATGGCCACGGCCACCGGCGAGCGCACCATGTCGATGCGGCTGGCGCCCACCACGTGGCCGCCAGCGGCGAGCTTTTCGATCGCGTCGGCCGCGAGCGCCACGACGTCGAACACCTCGCCGGCCTGCACGCGCTTGGCGGCGTCGACGCCGCCGACCGATTCCACCACCACCTCGTGGTCCGGGTGCAGCTCGGTATAGCGGGCGGTCAGTTCGGCCAGCAGCTTCTTGGTGGCCATGGAAGAAATGAGGGTGATGCGGACGCTCATGGGCAAGGCAATCGATGCGGTACAGGGTGGCGGGGAAGGCCGCATTATGCGGATGGTCGGGGCCGCGCACGTACACTCGCGGCCCATGCGGATCCTGGGAATCGAATCCTCCTGCGACGAAACCGGTGTGGCCCTGGTCGATGCCAGCGGCAGCGGCGTGCCGCGCCTGCTCGGCCACGCCTTGCACAGCCAGATCGAGATGCACCAGGCCTACGGCGGCGTGGTGCCCGAGCTCGCCAGCCGCGACCACATCCGGCGCGTGCTGCCGCTGACCGACGCCGTGCTCGAACAGGCCGGCCTGCCGCTGTCGGCGGTGGACGCGGTGGCCCACACCCGGGGGCCCGGGCTGGCGGGCGCGCTGCTGGTCGGTTCGGGCGTGGCCTGCGCGCTCGGCATGGCGCTGGGCAAACCGGTGATCGGCGTGCACCACCTGGAAGGCCATCTGCTGTCGCCATTCCTCAGCGCCGACCCGCCCGCATTCCCCTTCGTGGCGCTGCTGGTTTCGGGTGGTCACACGCAACTGATGCGCGTCGACGGCGTCGGGCGCTATGAACTGCTGGGCGAGACCATCGACGACGCCGCCGGCGAAGCCTTCGACAAATCGGCCAAGCTGCTGGGTCTGGGCTACCCGGGCGGGCCGGCGCTGTCGCGGCTGGCGCAGTCCGGCGACGGCAAGGCCTACGCTTTTCCGCGGCCGCTGCTGCACAGCGGCGATCTGGACTTTTCTTTTGCCGGCCTCAAGACGGCCGTGCTCACCCAGGTCAAGCGCCTGGCGCACGCGGCACCCGAAGGCCCCGCCACCGCCCACCTGGCCGACCCGCTGAGTGCGCAGCAGAAGGCCGACGTGGCGGCCAGCGTGCAGGCTGCCATCGTCGACGTGCTGGTGAAAAAGGCGCTGGCGGCGTTGCAGGCCACCGGCCTGCGGCGGCTGGTGGTGGCTGGCGGGGTGGGGGCCAATGCGCTGCTGCGCCAGGAACTGAACGCGGCCTGCCAGCGGCGCGGCGTGCGGGTCCACTACCCCGAACTGCACCTGTGCACCGACAACGGCGCCATGATCGCGCTGGCGGCCGGCTTGCGCGCGCAGGCCGGTTTGCTGCCGCCGGTGGTGGACGCGGCGTCCAGCTACCGTTTCGACGTGCGCCCGCGCTGGCCTTTGGCCGAGCTGGCGGCGCTCTCGACCGTCGGGGCCTGACAGCGCCTGGGCGCAAGTCGGTTCTGTAATTATGAATTACACTGCGCCTCCCTGAAGCCAGGGCCTGGTGTCCACCAGGCCGGCAAAGAAGGTGCCGGGGCGCGTGTTCGCACAGGCCCCGATCCGTTGGAGAGACCGTTTTCATGCAACGCCTTGCTTTTTTCCGCCGCCGTTTCCTGGCGGCCCTGTTTGCCGGCGCCCTGACCGGGGCGGCTGCCCAGGCCCAGCCCGCTGCGTCTGCGGACGCGGCGCCGATCCGCATCGCCATGATCGAAGGCCTGTCCGGCCCCATGGCCAATACCGGGGAGGCGGTGTACCGCAATCTGGTCTGGGCGACCGAGCGCGTCAACGCCCGGGGCGGCGTGAAGCTGCCGGGTGGCAGCCGGCCGCTGGAGATCGTGCGCTTTGACAGCAAAGGGCAGACCGAAGAGGCGCTGTCCGGCCTGCGTGCGGCCATTGACCGGGGCATCGGCGTGGTGGTGCAGGGCAATTCGTCCGCCGCCGCTGCCGGTCTGATCGACGCCATCACCAAGCACAACGAGCGCGATCCGTCGCGGCGCGTGGTGTTCCTCAACTACTCGGCGGTCGATCCGCTGCTGACCAACGAGCGCTGCAGCTACTGGCACTTCCGCTTCGACGCGCATGCCGACATGCGCCTGTCGGCGCTGATGAGCGTGCTGCGCGAGGACAAGGCGCTCAAGAGCATTTACCTGATCGGGCAGGACTATTCGTTTGGCCAAGCGGTGTTGCGCGAAGGGCGCAGGCAACTGGCCGCGCAGCGCCCCGACGTGAAGATCGTCGGTGACGAACTGCACCCCATGGCTCGCGTGAAGGACTTTGCGCCCTACGCGGCCAAGATCAAGGCCAGCGGCGCCCAGGCGGTGCTCACGGGCAACTGGGGCAACGACCTGACGCTGCTGGTCAAGGCGGCGCGCGAGGCCGGCTTCGATGGCACCTTCTACACCTTCTACGGCAACGCACTGGGCGCCCCGGCGGCCATGGGCGACGCCGGCATCGGCAAGGTGGTGGCGGTGGCCGACTGGTTCCCGAACGTGCCGACCAAAGCATCCGAGACCTTCTACCAGGCATTTCGCCAGCGCTTCCCGAATCCGGCCGACGACTACGTGCACATGCGCATGCAGCTCATGATCGAAGCCCTGGCCCAGGCCATCGAGCGCGCGGGCTCGGTCGAAGCGGGCGCGATCGCCGCCCAACTGGAAAAGGCGGAGGTCACGCTGGCGGGCCAGACGGCACGCATGCGGGCCGCCGACCACCAGGTGCAGCAGACGCTGGCGGTCGCCGTGATGGACCGCCAGGGCGCGCCGGGCGTCCGGTTCGATGTCGAAGGGTCCGGTTACGGCTTCCGCATCATCCGGCAACTGACCCCGGAACAGGCCGAAATGCCGCACCAGTGCGCGATGCAGCGGCCCTGAGTCCGGGTGCTCCGGGGGGGGCGCAGGCTGCAGCCTGGTGTCTTGGCCAGGCCTGCAGACGCGCACCGCCCGGGAAGGGGCGGCCCGCTTGAACACGGCGTGCCAGCACTGGCATGATCGCTGCTTTGTGCGGGAGTTTTCATGCGTGAGGTCGTGCAAAGCCTGGAAGAGTCGCGGATCCGCGAAGTGGCCAACGAAGGCCTGGGCCGCGAGGGCGTGCTCAAGTTCTGGTTCGGCGAAAGTGACGAGGTCACGCCCGAGATCATCCGGGAGGCGGCCATCGCCTCCCTGCAGGCCGGCGAAACCTTCTACGCCCACAACCTGGGCCTGCCGGAGCTTCGCCACGCCATCGCCGGCTACACACACCACCTCCACCCGGGGCAGCACACCGATGCGTGGTTCGACCGCATCGCGGTCACGTCCGGGGGCGTCAACGGCCTGATGCTGGCGGTGCAGGCGGTGGTGGACGCGGGCGACGAGGTCGTCATCGTCACACCGGTCTGGCCCAACCTGGTGGCGCAGCCGCGCATTCTCGGTGCCCGGGTGCGCACGGTGCCGCTGGTGGTGGACGACCGCGGCGCCTGGTGCCTGGACATGCCGGCCCTGCTGGCCGCCATCACCCCGGCGACGCGGCTGCTGATCGTCAACGCACCCAACAACCCCACGGGCTGGACGCTCTCGGCCGACGAGCAGGCCACCATCCTGGCGCACTGCCGCGGCACCGGCACCTGGGTGCTGGCCGATGAGGTGTACGAGCGCCTGTACTACGCCGGCGACACCGCCAACGGCGCCGCGCCCAGCTTTCTGGATGTGGCCCGGCCGGACGACCGCCTGATCGTGGCGCACAGCTTTTCCAAGAGTTTTCTCATGACCGGCTGGCGCCTGGGCTGGCTGGTGCTGCCGCCGACGATGACGCCGGTCATGGGCAAATTGATCGAGTTCAACACCTCCTGCGCGCCGGTGTTTGTGCAACGGGGTGCCACGGTGGCGCTGCAATACACCGAGGACATCACCCCGGCGCTGGTGCGCCACCTGCAGCGCTGCCGCGACACCTTGATCCCCTTGCTGGCGGCGTTGCCTGGGGTGACGCTGGCCAATCCGCCAGGCGGCATGTACGCCTTTTTCCGCGTGGAGGGCCAGGGCGATTGCCTGGAACTGGCCAAGCGCCTGGTGCGCGAAGCCGGACTCGGCTTGGCGCCCGGCAGTGCGTTCGGCGCCGAGGCGACGGGCTGGCTGCGCTGGTGTTTTGCCAGCCGTGATTTGGGGCGGCTGACCGAAGGGGTGGAACGCCTGCGCCGCTGGCTGGCCGTCCAGCCCGGTACCCACGGCACTGGGCTATAATTGCCGGTTGCCGCCGATTCGGATGGCAAGTTCACGCCCGTTGCGGCCGTGTGCGGGGTTGTCCGGCACGTGCGCGCTGCGATGGGTCGCCTGTCCCTGTAAAGGAATCACCATGATCGACAAACAAGTCAAGGCCGACGTCATTGCGGCCAACGCCCGTGCAGCCGCCGATACCGGCAGCCCGGAAGTGCAAGTGGCCATCCTGACCGCTCGCATCAACGAACTCACCCCCCACTTCAAGCAGCACGCCAAGGATCACCATGGTCGCCGCGGCCTGCTGCGCATGGTCAGCCGCCGTCGCAAGCTGCTGGACTACCTCAAGACCAAGGACGCTGACCGCTACGTGGCCCTGATCAAGAAGCTGGGCCTGCGCAAGTAATCGCACGGGTCCGGATGCTCGAAACGCCTGGGTTGGTTCGCTGGCTCAGGCGTTTTGCGCTTCATTCCTTCGGAGATTCCGCACGACGAGCGAAGCTGTGTCATTCCAAGGGGGCTGAAGCCGGCTTCGGCCGCTGTTTTTCAGTCCCTCTGGAATGGCATCGTGTTCCGAACGTGGTGTTTCCGGGCTCCGGGTGCTGCCTCAGGCACCCAATCAACAGGAGATATCCATGACGATGTTCAACAAAGTCACCAAGACCTTCCAGTGGGGCCAGCACACGGTCCGCATGGAAACCGGCGAAATCGCCCGTCAGTCCAGCGGCGCCGTGCTGCTCGACATGGATGGCACCGTGGTGCTGGCCACCGTGGTGGCGCGCAAGGAAGCCAAGGCCGGCCAGGACTTCTTCCCGCTGACCGTTGACTACCTCGAAAAGTCGTACGCTGCCGGCAAGATCCCGGGCAGCTTCTTCAAGCGCGAAGGCCGCCCCAGCGAGTTCGAGACGCTGACCAGCCGCCTGATCGACCGCCCGATCCGCCCGCTGTTCCCGGAAGGCTTCTTCAACGAAGTCCAGGTCGTCATCCACACGGTGTCGTTGAATCCCGAAGTGGACGCTGACATCGCGGCCATGATCGCCACCTCGGCGGCCCTGTCGGTGTCCGGCATCCCCTTCAACGGCCCGATCGGCGCCGCCCGCGTGGGCTACGTCAACGGCCAGTACGTGCTCAATCCGGGTCAGACCGAGCGCCAGAACAGCCAGATGGATCTGGTGGTGGCGGGCACGCAGGCTGCGGTGCTGATGGTCGAATCTGAAGCCCAGCAACTGTCGGAAGAGATCATGCTGGGCGCTGTGGTGTTCGGCCACGAGCAGGGCAACATCGCCATCGCCGCCATCAATGAACTGGTGCGCGATGCGGGCAAGCCCGAATGGAGCTGGCAGCCGCCGGCCAAGGACGAGCCGCTGATCGCCAAGGTGGAAGCCCTGGGCAAGGCCAAGCTCGAAGCCGCCTATCAGATCCGCAACAAGCAGGCCCGCACGCAAGCCTGCCGCGAAGCCTATGCCGCGGTCATGGATGGCCTGAAGGCCGAAGGCGTCGAATTCGACGGCGTGGCCGTCGAAGGCCTTCTGTTCAACATCGAAGCCGCGATCGTCCGTGGCCAGATCCTGGCCGGTGAGCCGCGCATCGACGGTCGCGATACCCGCACCGTGCGTCCCATCGAAATTCGCAACAGTGTGCTGCCGCGCACCCACGGCTCGGCCCTGTTCACCCGCGGTGAAACCCAGGCCCTGGTGGTTGCCACGCTCGGTACCGACCGCGACGCCCAGCGCATCGACGCGCTGGCCGGCGAGTTCGAAGACCGCTTCATGCTGCACTACAACATGCCGCCGTTCGCCACTGGCGAAACCGGTCGCGTGGGCAGCCCCAAGCGCCGCGAAATCGGCCACGGCCGTCTGGCCAAGCGCGCCCTGGTGGCCGCGCTGCCGAGCAAGGAAGACTTCCCCTACACCATCCGTGTGGTCTCGGAAATCACCGAATCCAATGGCTCCTCGTCGATGGCTTCTGTTTGCGGTGGCTGCCTGGCCCTGATGGATGCCGGCGTGCCCATGAAGGCACACGTGGCTGGTATCGCCATGGGTCTGATCAAGGAAGGTAACCGCTTTGCGGTGCTGACCGACATCTTGGGCGATGAGGACCACCTGGGCGACATGGACTTCAAGGTGGCTGGTACCACCAATGGCGTGACCGCTCTGCAGATGGACATCAAGATCCAGGGTATCACCAAGGAAATCATGCAGGTCGCCCTGGCCCAGGCCAAGGAGGCGCGCATGCACATCCTGGGCAAGATGCAGGAAGCCATGGGCGAAGCCAAGACCGAGGTGAGCAACTTCGCGCCCAAGCTCTACACCATGAAGATCAATCCGGAGAAGATCCGTGACGTGATCGGCAAGGGTGGCGCCGTGATCCGCGCGCTGACCGAAGAGACCGGCACCCAGATCAACATCGACGAAGACGGCACCATCACCATCGCCTCCACCGATGGTGCCAAGGCCGACGAAGCCAAGCGCCGCATCGAGCAGATCACGGCCGAAGTCGAAATCGGCAAGGTCTACGAAGGCCCGATCACCAAGATCCTGGACTTCGGCGCCCTGGTGAACCTGTTGCCCGGCAAGGACGGTCTGCTGCACATCAGCCAGATCGCCCACGAGCGCGTCGAGAAGGTCACGGACTACCTCAAGGAAGGCCAGATCGTGAAGGTCAAGGTGCTCGAGACCGACGAAAAGGGACGCGTCAAGCTGTCCATGAAGGCCCTGCTGGATCGTCCGGAGCGTGCCGAACGCCCGGAGCGCGCTGAACGCGCACCGGCGGACATGGAGGCTGCCCAGCAGCAACAGCAACAGCAGCAATAAGCGGCAGGCCGTGACCACGATGCAAGCGGTCGAAATCAGCGCTTTCGGCGCGCCCGAGGTCTTGCGCCTGGTGCAGCGCCCACTTCCGGAGGCCGGTAGCGGAGAGGTGCTGATCCGCGTGCACGCCTCCGGGGTGAACCGGCCCGATGTCCTGCAGCGCAAGGGGGCTTATCCGCCACCGCCCGGCGCTCCGGATCTGCCGGGACTGGAAGTGGCTGGCGTCATCGTTTCGGGGGATGCGGCTGCGCTGTCGGCTGCAGGCCTGAGTGTCGGAGATCGCGTCTGCGCGCTCGTCGCTGGCGGTGGGTATGCCGAATACTGCGTCGCGCCCGTGGCGCAGTGTCTGCCTGTCCCGGCGGGTCTGGATGATGTGCAGGCGGCCTCCTTGCCCGAGACCTTCTTCACGGTCTGGAGCAACGTGTTCGATCGCGGCCGTCTGCAGCCCGGTGAAACCCTGCTGGTGCAGGGGGGTACCAGTGGCATTGGCGTGACGGCGATCCAGCTGGCCAAGGCTGCCGGGGCGCACGTGATCGCCACCGCCGGGAGTGCCCACAAATGCGCGGCCTGCCTGGCCCTGGGTGCTGACCATGCCATCAACTACCGCGAGCAGGACTTTGTGGCGGTGGCGCGGGAACTGACCGGTGGCCGTGGCGTCGACGTGGTGCTCGACATGGTGGCAGGCGACTATGTGGCGCGCGAGGTGGAGTGCCTGGCCGAAGACGGCCGGCTGGTCATCATTGCGGTGCAGGGCGGGGTGCAGTCCGGCTTCAATGCGGGTCTGGTGCTTCGTCGCCGGCTGGTGATCACCGGTTCGACCCTGCGCCCGCGGCCAGTGGCCTTCAAGGCGGCGATTGCCACCTCGTTGCGCCAGCAAGTCTGGCCCTGGCTCGAACAAGGGCTGGTGCGGCCTGTGGTTCACGCCACTTTTGAAGCGGCGCGCGCTGCCGAAGCGCACGCCCTCATGGAGACCAACCAGCACATCGGCAAGATCGTGCTGACCTGGTCCTGAATCCCGCGGAGATTTCGGATGAGCAGAAAACTGATCGCAGGCAACTGGAAGATGAATGGTGGCCTCGCCGCCAACGAAAGCCTGGTCAAGGCCATGCTGGCCGGTTTGGCCGCGCCCGCCTGTGACGTGGCCTTGTGCGCGCCGGCGCCGTATCTGGCGCAGTTGCAGGAGCTGCTGCAAGGCAGTCCGATCGCCTGGGGAGCGCAAGACGTGTCTGCCCACGAGCAGGGTGCTTTCACCGGTGAGGTGAGCGCGGCCATGCTCAAGGACTTTGCCTGCCGCTATGCCCTGGTCGGTCATTCCGAGCGGCGGCAGTACCACGGTGAAACCGATGAGACGGTGGCGACCAAGGCGCAGCGCGCGCTGGCCGCCGGCATCACCCCGATCGTGTGTGTCGGTGAGACGCTGGCGCAACGCGAAGCCGGTGAGACCGAGCTGGTGGTCAAGCGCCAACTGGCGGCGGTGATTCACGCAGTGGGCCACTGCATCACCGAAATCGTGGTGGCCTATGAGCCGGTCTGGGCCATCGGGACGGGCAAGACCGCCACACCCGAGCAGGCACAGCAGGTGCACGCCGTGCTGCGGGCGCAACTGGCGGCGGCGACGACCAACCCGAAGCGGGTGCCGATTGTCTATGGGGGCAGCATGAACGCCGCCAATGCGGCCAGTCTGCTGGCTCAGCCCGACATCGACGGAGGCTTGATCGGCGGTGCGTCGCTCAAGGCTGCCGATTTTCTGACCATTGTGGCGGCGGCTGGCTGAGCCGGCTGCGCCTGTCTATCCTGGAGCAAGCATGAACATTCTGTTGACCATCCTGCAGGCGGTGCAGATCCTGACCGCCATCGGCATGATTGGCCTGATCCTGATGCAGCACGGCAAGGGGGCCGATGCTGGTGCGGCCTTTGGTGGTGGTGGCTCGGGCTCGGCGAGCCTGTTCGGCGCCAGTGGCGGGGCGAACTTCCTTTCGCGTACCACGGCCGTGCTGGCGACGGTGTTTCTGGCCAGTACGCTCGCACTGGCC
Organism: Hydrogenophaga electricum; assembly: GCF_030160815.1. Classification (NCBI taxonomy): domain Bacteria; kingdom Pseudomonadati; phylum Pseudomonadota; class Betaproteobacteria; order Burkholderiales; family Comamonadaceae; genus Hydrogenophaga; species Hydrogenophaga electricum. The sequence goes on from NZ_BSPB01000001.1 coordinate 19,981, forward strand.
TACTTCGGCAACTTGCGCACGACGGCGGCACCGTCAGGCAGCGTGCTGGAAGGCGTGATGGCCCCTGCGCCAGCCACGTCGCAACCGGCGGCCCAGCCGGGAACCACCGAGGTGCCCGCAGGTGACGCGGCGCCGGCCGGTGCCGCGCAGATTCCTGGGCAATAACAGGGCGAGATGCACCGCGGGCGGGCATGTCCTGTCTGCGGTTTTTTGCATCGCACCATCCCAACGCATTTGTTCGGAAATTCAGAAGCACGCCTCGAAAACCGAGGGTGTTTCAGGGTAAACTCTAAGGATTGCCAGCCGGGTACCCCACGACCTTTTTGGACCCGGCAAGCAGACCAGCCGACGTGGTGAAATTGGTAGACACGCTATCTTGAGGGGGTAGTGGCGAAAGCTGTGCGAGTTCGAGTCTCGCCGTCGGCACCAGATCTTTGGCATCCATGGCAGCCCATGCCATGCACGCGGAAAAACCAAGATGAGCCTCCAGCAATACCTTCCTGTGCTTTTGTTCATTCTGGTTGGTATCGCTGTCGGTATTCTTCCCCAGGTTCTCGGCTACATCCTCGGTCCCAACCGGCCTGACGCCGCCAAAAACTCTCCGTATGAATGCGGCTTCGAGGCTTTCGAAGACGCGCGCATGAAGTTTGATGTCCGCTACTACCTCGTGGCCATCCTCTTCATTCTCTTCGACCTCGAAATCGCCTTCCTCATTCCCTGGGCCGTGGCTTTCACCGACATCGGTGTCACCGGGTTCTGGGCGGGTGTGGTGTTCCTGGCGATCCTGGTGGTCGGCTTCGCATACGAATGGAAAAAGGGCGCGCTCGACTGGGAGTGATCCCTTGTCGGGCCCTGTCAATGCGTGCGGACATGCTGTTCGCGTGCGATGGAGCTGTGCATGATTGAAGGTGTGTTCAAGGAAGGGTTCGTCACCACCAGCTACGACGCTGTGGTGAACTGGGCCAAGACCGGATCGCTCTGGCCCATGACCTTTGGTCTGGCTTGCTGTGCGGTCGAAATGATGCACGCGGCCGCGGCGCGTTACGACATCGGCCGTTTCGGTGCCGAGGTGTTTCGCGCCAGTCCGCGCCAGTCAGATCTGATGATCGTGGCAGGGACGCTGTGCAACAAGATGGCACCGGCTTTGCGCAAGGTGTATGACCAAATGGCCGAGCCGCGCTGGGTGTTATCCATGGGCTCCTGCGCCAATGGCGGGGGCTATTACCACTACAGCTATTCGGTGGTGCGCGGGTGTGATCGCATCGTGCCCGTGGATGTGTATGTGCCGGGTTGTCCGCCCACTGCCGAGGCGCTGCTGTACGGGATCATCCAGCTGCAGCAAAAGATTCGCCGCACCAACACGATTGCACGGGCCTGACCCGGCGTTGCGAAAGACGCTCCCATGAGTGATACAGATTCCTCCGTTGCCATCCATCCCGAGGCTTTGCGCGCCAGCTTGGCGACTTTGCTCGGTGGGCGTGTGCTGACTGTCGATCTCGTGCGCGATGAGGTGACGGTCACCGTCTCGGCGGCGAACTACCTGGAGGTCATGCAGGTTTTGCGCGATGCGCCTCAGGCCAGTTTCGAGCAGCTGATCGACCTGTGTGGTGTCGACTACGCGAGCTACGGCGACGGTCGCTGGGAAGGCGCCCGTTTTGCCGTGGTTTCGCACCTGCTTTCGGTGAGTCTCAATCAGCGCGTGCGGGTGCGTGTCTTCTGTGCCGACGACGACTTTCCCGTGGTGGCCTCGGTGGCGGGGCTGTGGAACTCGGCCAACTGGTACGAGCGCGAGGCCTTCGATCTGTATGGCATCGTGTTCGAAGGGCACGACGATCTGCGCCGGATCCTCACCGACTACGGTTTCATCGGCCATCCGTTCCGCAAGGATTTCCCGCTGTCGGGGCATGTGGAAATGCGCTACGACGCCGAGCGTCAACGCGTGGTGTACGAACCGGTGAGCATCGAGCCGCGCGAAATCACCCCGCGCGTGATCCGCGAGGACAACTACGGGGGCCTGCACTGAGGGCGGCAGCCCGTCTGGCGGAAATCACATGGCAGAGATCAAGAACTACACCCTGAACTTCGGCCCTCAGCACCCGGCCGCACACGGCGTGCTGCGCCTGGTGCTGGAGCTGGACGGCGAAGTCGTCCAGCGCGCGGACCCCCATATCGGCCTGCTGCACCGCGCCACCGAAAAACTGGCCGAACACAAGACCTTCATCCAGTCGCTGCCTTACATGGACCGGCTGGATTACGTGTCCATGATGTGCAACGAGCACGCCTACTGCCTGGCCATCGAAAAACTGCTGGGCATCGAGGTGCCGATCCGCGCCCAATACATCCGCGTGATGTTCAGCGAGATCACCCGTCTGCTCAACCACCTGATGTGGCTGGGCTCGCACGGCAACGACTGCGGCAGCTCGACCATCCTGATCTACGCTTTCCGCGAGCGTGAAGATCTGTTCGACATGTACGAGGCGGTGTCGGGTGCGCGCATGCACGCGGCCTACTTCCGCCCGGGTGGTGTCTACCGTGATCTGCCGGACAGCATGCCGCAGTACAAGGTCAGCAAGGTGCGCAATGCCAAGGGCATCGAGGCGCTCAACCAGAATCGTCAGGGTTCGCTGCTGGACTTCATCGACGATTTCACCCAGCGTTTCCCTACCTACCTGGGCGAATACCACACGCTGCTGACCGACAACCGCATCTGGAAGCAGCGTACGGTGGGTATCGGTGTGGTGCCGCCCGAACGGGCACTCAACCTGGGCATGACCGGTCCCATGCTGCGCGGTTCTGGCATTGCCTGGGACCTTCGCAAGAAGCAGCCGTACGATGTGTACGACCGCATGGAATTCGACATTCCGGTCGGCAAGACGGGCGACACCTACGACCGCTACCTCGTCCGCATGGAAGAGATGAAGCAGTCCAACCGCATCATCAAACAATGTGTGGACTGGCTGCGCGTGAACCCGGGCCCGGTGATCACCGACAACCACAAGGTGGCGCCGCCTTCGCGCGAATCCATGAAGTCCAACATGGAAGAGCTGATTCACCATTTCAAGCTCTTTACTGAAGGTTTCCATGTGCCCGAAGGTGAAGCCTACGCCGCCGTCGAGCATCCCAAGGGGGAGTTCGGCATCTATTTGGTGAGCGACGGCGCCAACAAGCCTTACCGTCTGAAGATCCGTGCTCCCGGCTTCGCCCATCTGGCGACGCTCAACGAAATGGCCCGCGGCCACATGCTGGCGGATGCGGTGGCCATCATCGGCACCATGGACATCGTTTTCGGAGAGATCGACCGATGAGCGCCCCATCGACTTCCGCCGCCCCGGTGGCGGCCCAGCAGTTGTCCGAATCCACCCGCACGCGATTCGCGCGCGAGGTGGCCAAGTACCCGGCCGGCCAGGCCCAGTCGGCCGTGATGGCCTGCCTGTCGATCGTTCAGCAGGAGCAGGGCTGGGTCAGCCGCGAAGCCGAGCTGGCGATTGCCGAGTACCTGGGCATTCCGGTCATGGCCGTGCATGAGGTCACGACCTTCTACAACATGTACAACCAGCAGCCGGTGGGCAAGTACAAGCTCAACGTCTGTACCAACCTGCCCTGCCAATTGCGTGGCGGCAACGAAGCGCTTGCGCATCTGGCGCACAAGCTGGGCATTCAGATGGGTGGCACGACAGCCGATGGCCTGTTCACGCTGCAGCAATGCGAATGCCTCGGGGCCTGCGCCGACGCCCCGGTGATGCTCGTGAACGACCGCAACATGTGCAGCTTCATGAGCCACGACAAGCTCGACCAACTCGTTGACGGCCTCAAGGCGGTGGAGGGCAAGGCATGAACGCCGAGCAGGTGATCCAGCAATTCAGCGCCACCGGTGTGCAGACCTGCTTTCATGGCCGGCATATCAACCCGCAGATCTACGCCGATTTGAACGGCAGCAACTGGTCGATCAAGGACTACGAGGCCCGTGGCGGCTACCAGGCGCTGCGCAAGATCCTGGGGCAGGACGGCGGTGAAGGCCTGACGCAGGACCAGGTGATCGCGACGATGAAGGACTCGGGCCTGCGTGGCCGGGGTGGCGCGGGTTTCCCGACCGGCCTGAAGTGGAGCTTCATGCCCCGCCAGTTCCCTGGCCAGAAGCACCTGGTGTGCAATTCCGACGAGGGCGAGCCCGGCACTTGCAAAGACCGCGACATCCTCATGTACAACCCGCACATCGTCATCGAAGGGATGGCGATTGCGGCGTACGCGATGGGCATCTCCATCGGCTACAACTACATCCACGGCGAGATCTTCGAGGTGTACGAGCGCTTCGAGGCGGCCCTGGAAGAAGCCCGTGCCGCCGGCTTCCTGGGTGACCGGATCCTGGGTTCGAACTTCAGCTTCCAGCTGCATGCGCACCATGGCTTCGGCGCCTACATCTGTGGTGAAGAAACTGCGTTGCTGGAATCGCTGGAAGGCAAGAAGGGCCAACCCCGCTTCAAGCCGCCGTTCCCGGCCAGCTTCGGCCTGTACGGGAAGCCGACCACCATCAACAACACCGAGACCTTTGCGGCGGTCCCCTGGATCATCCGCAATGGCGGTCAGGCCTATCTGGAATGCGGCAAGCCCAACAACGGCGGGACCAAGATCTTCTCGGTCTCGGGCGACGTGAACCTGCCCGGCAACTATGAGGTGCCACTGGGCACGCCGTTCACCAAGCTGCTCGAACTGGCCGGCGGTGTGCGCACGGGCCGCCAGCTCAAGGCGGTGATTCCGGGCGGCTCCTCTGCCCCGGTGCTGCCTGCGCACATCATCAACGAGTGCACCATGGACTACGACTCGATCTCCAAAGCAGGGTCGATGCTCGGTTCGGGTGCCGTGATCGTGATGGACGACAGCCGCTGCATGGTCGAGTCGCTCAAGCGCCTGTCCTATTTCTACATGCACGAATCCTGCGGCCAGTGCACCCCCTGCCGCGAGGGGACGGGTTGGCTCTGGCGTCTGGTCGACAAGATCCAGCGCGGGGAAGCCAAACCGGCCGACATGGATTTGCTGGACAACGTGGCCGAGAACATCATGGGCCGCACCATCTGCGCGCTGGGCGACGCCGCTGCCATGCCGGTGCGCGCCATGCTCAAGCATTTCCGCCCCGAGTTCGCGGCCCTGATCAAGGCCGATGCAGCCGCCTCGCAGGCCGCCTGAACACGACGAGACGAGTAAAACACATGGTTGAAATCGAACTCGACGGCCAGAAGGTCGAAGTCCCGCCAGGCAGCATGGTGATGCATGCCGCCGAGAAGGCCGGCACCTACATCCCGCATTTCTGCTACCACAAGAAGCTGTCCATCGCCGCCAACTGCCGCATGTGCCTGGTGGATGTGGAGAAAGCGCCCAAGCCCATGCCCGCCTGCGCCACGCCGGTGACGATGGGCATGATCGTGCGCACCAAGTCCGACAAGGCCATCAAGGCCCAGAAGTCGGTGATGGAGTTCCTGCTCATCAACCACCCGCTGGACTGCCCGATCTGCGACCAGGGTGGCGAGTGCCAACTGCAGGATCTGGCCGTGGGCTACGGTGGTGGTGCTTCGCGCTACGCCGAGGAAAAGCGCGTGGTGTTCCACAAGAACGTGGGCCCGCTGATCTCCATGGAGGAGATGAGCCGCTGCATCCATTGCACCCGCTGCGTGCGCTTCGGTCAGGAAATTGCCGGCGCCATGGAATTGGGCATGTCTCACCGGGGTGAACATTCCGAGATCGAAACCTTCGTCGGCCAGACGGTGGACTCCGAGCTCTCGGGCAACATGATCGACATCTGCCCGGTCGGGGCGCTGACCAGCAAGCCTTTCCGTTACCACGCCCGCACCTGGGAGCTCTCGCGCCGCAAGAGTGTGAGCCCGCACGATTCGACCGGCGCCAACCTGATCGTTCAGGTGAAGAACCACCAGGTCATGCGCGTGGTGCCGCTGGAGAACGAGGCCGTCAACGAGTGCTGGATTGCTGATCGCGACCGCTTCTCGTACGAGGCGCTCAATGGGGAAGACCGTCTGACCCAGCCCATGATCAAGCAGGGCGGCGAATGGCAGTCCGTTGACTGGCTGACCGCGCTGGAATACGTGGCCAATGGCCTCAAGCAGGTCAAGTCGGAACATGGGGCCGGGGCCATTGGCGTGCTGGCCAGCCCGCACAGCACGGTGGAAGAGCTGGCCCTGGCGGGCGCATTGGTGCGTGGCCTGGGCAGCGAAAACATCGACAGCCGCCTGCGCCATGCCGATTTCGGCAATGCAGCGATCACCGGCGCCGCCCGCTGGCTGGGCACCGATATCGCAAGCCTGTCGACGCTGCAGCGCGTCCTGGTGGTGGGCGCCAACCTGCGCAAGGACCATCCGCTGTTTGCTCAGCGCATTCGGCAGGCCGCCCGCAAGGGTGCTGAGGTGTCGGCTCTGGTGGCTGCACAGCCGGAGTGGGCGTTGCCGCTTGCGCACACCGTGCTCGCCGACAGCAGTGTGTGGGTGTCGGCACTGGCCGGGATCGCGGCGGCTGTAGCGGCCGAAGCGGGCGTGCAACCGCCGGTGGCCGGATCGGTGACCGACGAGGCCCGCGCCGTGGCCCGTTCGCTGCTCAGTGGGGAACACAAAGCCATTCTTCTGGGCAATGCCGCAGCGCATCACGAAAAAGCCTCCAGCCTGCTGTCGCTGGCCAACTGGATCGGTGCGCAGACCGGTGCCACGGTGGGTTACCTCACCGAAGCCGCCAACACCGTGGGGGCGCAACTGGTGCGCGCCGTGCCGGGGCAGGGCGGCCTGAACGCCAGCCAGATGCTGGGTGGTGGGCTCAAGGCGGCCGTCTTGCTGAACACGGAACCCGCTGCCGACAGCGCGGCCGGTGAAGCGGGTCTGAAGTCGGCCGATCTGGTCGTGACCCTGAGCCCGTTCAAGACCAACCTCGACATCAGCGACGTGCTGCTGCCGATGGCTCCGTTTACCGAAACCTCTGGCTCTTTCGTCAATGCCGAAGGCCGGCTACAGAGCTTCCAGGCGGTGGTTCGCCCTCTGGCCGAGACCCGCCCCGGCTGGAAGGTCTTGCGCGTACTGGGCAATCTGCTCGGCCTGGCGGGCTTTGATGCCGACTCTTCGCAGGCGGTGCTTGCTGCCGCGCTGCCTGGCGTGACCGCCGGTGCCTTTGTCGATGCGGCCCGTCTGTCCAACGCCGATGCCGGCGTGGGGCCGGCAGCAGCCGACCAAAGCCCGGCTGGCGCCGCCCCCTGTGTGGCCTCGATTTACCAGCTCGATGCGCTGGTGCGCCGTGCGCCCTCGCTGCAACTCACGAGCGATGCGCGCGCAGCCCGTGCGGCCGCGCAAGGAGTCCAAGCATGATCGATGCGATGTACAACGGAGGCCTTGGCCTGATCGACGCCTCCTGGTGGACCGCAGCCGCTTGGCCGGTCATCTGGGGCCTGATCAAGATCGTGGCCGTGCTGCTGCCTCTGCTGGGGGCGGTGGCTTACCTCACGCTCTGGGAGCGCAAGCTCCTGGGCTTCATGCAGGTGCGCCATGGTCCCAACCGCGTCGGCCCGTTGGGTTTGCTGCAACCGATCGCCGATGCGCTCAAGCTGCTCACGAAGGAGCTGATCCGTCCCTCGGCAGCAGCCAATGGTCTGTTCCGTCTCGGCCCGGTCATGGCCATCATGCCGGCGCTGGCTGCCTGGGTGGCTGTGCCGTTCGGCCCCGAGGCCGTGATTGCCAACATCAACGCCGGTATTCTGGTCATCCTGGCCATCACCTCCATCGAGGTGTACGGCGTGATCATCGCCGGCTGGGCCTCCAACTCCAAGTACGCTTTTCTGGGGGCGCTGCGTGCATCGGCCCAGATGGTGAGTTACGAAATCGCCATCGGTTTCTGCTTCCTGGTCGTCGTGATGACCGCTGGCAGCCTACAACTGGGCGAGATCGTGGCGTCGCAGTCCCGGGGTATGGGCGCCAACATGGGGCTGGGTTTCCTGTCGTGGAACTGGCTGCCGCTGTTGCCCATCTTCATCGTCTACCTGATCTCCGGCGTGGCCGAAACCAACCGCCACCCGTTCGACGTGGTGGAAGGCGAAGCCGAAATCGTGGCCGGCCACATGGTCGAGTACTCGGGCATGGGCTTTGCCATCTTCTTCCTGGCCGAATACGCGAGCATGTGGCTGGTGTCCATTCTGGCCGTGCTGATGTTCCTGGGCGGTTGGCTCTCGCCCGTGGCGGCACTGGACTTCGTCCCAGGCTGGATCTGGCTGGCTGCCAAGACCTTCTTCGTGGTGTCGTGCTTCATCTGGATCCGCGCCACCTTCCCGCGCTTCCGCTATGACCAGATCATGCGTCTGGGCTGGAAGATCTTCATTCCCGTCACGCTCATCTGGCTGCTGCTCGTCGGTGGCCTGATGCAGACATCGTGGAACCTCTGGAAATAAGCCGGGCGAACGACCATGTCCACCACCGCTGTCGCTCCCTTTTCTCTGCGCGATTTTTTGAAGAGCTTCATGCTCGTGGAACTCGTCAAGGGCATGGCCCTGACGGGCCGCTACGCCTTGCGCCGCAAAGTCACGGTGCAGTTCCCTGAAGAAAAAACGCCGCTGTCTCCGCGTTTCCGTGGCCTGCACGCCCAGCGCCGCTATGAAAACGGCGAGGAACGTTGCATCGCCTGCAAGCTGTGCGAAGCCGTCTGCCCTGCCGTCGCCATCACCATCGAGGCCGGTGAGCGCGAAGACGGCACCCGTCGTACCACCCGCTACGACATCGATCTGACCAAGTGCATCTTCTGCGGTTTCTGCGAAGAAGCCTGCCCGGTCGACGCCATCGTGGAGACGCAGATCTTCGAATACCACGGTGAAAAGCGCGGCGATCTGTACTTCACCAAGGACATGCTGCTGGCCGTGGGCGACCGGTACGAGCCCGAGATTGCTGCGGCCAAGGCAGCGGACGCCAAGTACCGCTGAGCCGAAAGACGACAACATGGATTACCAGACCGGCTTTTTCTACCTGTTCACGGCGGTGCTGCTGTTTGCTGCCTTCCGTGTCGTGACCTCGCGCAACCCCGTGCACGCCGTGCTCTACCTGATGCTGGCGTTTTCGCAGGCCTCGGGCCTGTGGCTTCTGCTCAAGGCCGAATTTCTCGGCCTGACGCTGGTGCTGGTGTACCTGGGGGCGGTGATGGTGCTGTTCCTCTTCGTGGTAATGATGCTGGACATCCGCCTGGAAGGGGATCGCTGGAGCTTCTGGCAGCACTTCCCGCTGGCGGCGGTATTGGGTGGCCTGGTGGCCGCCGAGATCATCGCTGTCCAGTGGGTGGGGTTCCCCGAACTGGCCACGCCGGCTGTTGCGGCGGCTGAGGTCTCCAACACCAAGGCACTGGGCCTCCTGCTCTACACCGAATACCTGTATCCGATCCAGGTGGCGGCCGTGATCCTGCTGGTGGCCATGGTGGCGGCGATTGCGCTGACGCTGCGCCACCGCAAGGACAGCAAATTCATCAATGCGGGTAACCAGGTGCGCGTGCGCGCGGCCGATCGCCTGGTGGTGGTCCCGGTGGCCACCACGCGCAAGGCCGAGGCCGCACCTGCGGCAGACGCGGCGACCCCGGAGGAGGGCCAGAAGGCATGAGTCTCACACTCGGACATTTCCTTGCCGTCGGTGCGATCCTTTTCGCGCTGTCGGTTGTCGGCATCTTTCTGAACCGGAAGAACCTCATCGTGCTGCTGATGGCCATCGAGCTGATGCTGCTGGCCGTGAACATGAACTTTGTGGCGTTCTCCCATTTCCTGGGCGACATGCATGGTCAGGTGTTCGTGTTCTTCATCCTGACCGTGGCGGCCGCCGAGTCGGCGATCGGTCTGGCCATCCTGGTGCTGCTGTTCCGCAACCGCTCGTCGATCAGCGTCGAGGAACTCAACGCGCTCAAGGGTTAAGCCCGCAAAAGAACAGGCAAACAGATGAGCACAACCCTTTCTGCAACGACGCTGCTGGCCGTACCGCTTGCGCCCCTGGTGGGCTCGGCGCTGGCCGGCATTCTGGGCACGGCTTTTGGCGGCAACGTGATGGGCCGTCGCGCTTCCCACACTTTCACGATCCTGGGCGTGCTGATCGCCTTCATCCTCTCGGCGATCACCCTCAAAGATGTGATCGCCGGGGCCCGCTTCAACGACACGATCTACGAATGGATGCAGATCGGTGGCCTGAAGATGGAAATCGGCTTCATGGTCGATGGCCTGACCGCCATGATGATGTGCGTGGTGACCTTCGTGTCGCTGATGGTGCACATCTACACCATCGGCTACATGGAAGAGGATGCCGGCTACAACCGTTTCTTCGCCTACATCTCGCTGTTCACCTTCTCCATGCTCATGCTGGTCATGAGCAACAACCTGCTCCAGCTGTTCTTCGGCTGGGAAGCCGTGGGCCTGGTGTCGTACCTGCTGATCGGTTTCTGGTTCAACAAGCCCACAGCCATCTTCGCCAACATGAAGGCCTTCCTGGTCAACCGGGTGGGTGACTTCGGCTTCATCCTGGGCATCGGTCTGATCGTGGCCTACACGGGCACGATGAACTACACCGAGATCTTCGCCAAGGCTGGCGAGCTGGGTGTCATCGAGTTCCCCTGGTACGTGTTCGGCCAGGAGCCGCTGCTGGTGACCGTCATCTGCATCTGCCTGTTCATTGGGGCGATGGGCAAGTCGGCCCAGTTTCCCTTGCATGTGTGGCTGCCTGACTCGATGGAAGGCCCCACCCCGATTTCCGCGCTGATCCATGCCGCCACGATGGTGACTGCCGGCATCTTCATGGTCAGCCGCATGTCGCCCCTGTTCGAGTTGTCGGACGCTGCGCTGAACTTCATCCTGATCATCGGTGCCATCACGGCCCTGTTCATGGGCTTCCTCGGCATCATCCAGAACGACATCAAGCGGGTGGTCGCCTACTCGACGCTGTCGCAATTGGGCTACATGACCGTCGCGCTGGGCGCTTCCGCCTATTCGGTGGCCGTGTTCCACCTGATGACGCACGCCTTCTTCAAGGCGCTGCTGTTCCTGGCCGCCGGCTCGGTCATCATCGGCATGCACCACAACCAGGACATCCGCTGGATGGGCAACGTGCGCAAGTACATGCCCATCACCTGGATCACGTCTCTTCTGGGTACGCTGGCCCTCATTGGCACGCCTTTCTTCTCGGGTTTCTATTCCAAGGACTCGATCATCGAGGCGGTGCACTTCAGCAACCTGCCCGCCGCCGGTTTCGCCCATTTCGCGGTGTTGGCGGGTGTGTTCGTCACCTCGTTCTACTCGTTCCGCCTGTACTTCCTGGTTTTCCACGGCAAGGAACGCTACGACCAGAACCCGGATGTGCACCACGACGATCATCACGATGACCACGGCCACCATGGCGACGGCAAGCCGCACGAATCACCCTGGGTCGTGACAGTGCCGCTGTTGCTGCTGGCGATTCCGTCGGTGGTCATCGGCTACCTGACGATCTCGCCGCTGGTGTTCGGTGACTTCCTGGCCGATGCCATCACGGTCAACAACGCGGCCCACCCGGCCATGGCGGAGTTCGCCTCGGTCTTCCACGGTCCGCTGAAGATGGCCCTGCACGCCGTGTCGACGCCCCCGTTGTACTTGGCTCTCGCGGGCGCCGTGTCCGCCTGGTACATGTACATGGTCAACCCGGCCGTTCCGGCGGCCATCGCCCGCGCGCTCAAGCCGCTGGTGACGATTCTCGAGAACAAGTACTACCTCGACTGGTTCAACGAAAACGTGCTGGCCCGTGGCGCACGGCTGATCGGTATGGGCCTCTGGAAGGGCGGTGATCGTGGCGTCATCGAAGGTGGCGTCGTCAACGCCAGCTGGAAGCTTGTGGGTGCGATGTCTGCCATCGTGCGGCATCTGCAGTCGGGCTATCTGTACCACTACGCGCTGTTGATGATCGTGGGCGTCATGCTGTTCATGACCTGGTTCGTGTGGCTCGCCAAATAAGGAGAAGAACAACATGGGTTTGCTGAGCCTTGCGATCTGGGTGCCGATCTTTTTCGGCACCGCGCTGCTCGCCTTCGGGCGCGACGAGCACGCCGGCGCCGTGCGCTGGATGGCGCTGATTGGTGCTCTGGCCGGTCTGGCGGTGACGTGGCCGGTGTACGCCGGTTTCGAGACCGGTTCGGCCGCGATGCAACTGGTCGAGAAAAGCCTCTGGATCGAGCGTTTCAATGTGCACTACCACCTGGGTGTGGACGGCATCTCGCTGTGGCTCGTACCGCTGACCGCCTTCATCACCGTGATCGTGGTGCTGGCCGGCTGGGAGGTGATCACCGAGCGCGTCAACCAGTACATGGGCGCGTTCCTGATCCTCTCCGGCCTGATGATCGGCGTGTTCACCTCGCTGGACGCCATGCTGTTCTACGTCTTCTTCGAGGCGACGCTGATCCCGATGTACCTCATCATCGGGATCTGGGGTGGTCCGAACAAGATCTACGCCGCGTTCAAGTTCTTCCTCTACACGCTGATGGGCTCGCTGCTCATGCTGGTGGCGCTGGTCTATCTGTACAACCTCTCGGGTGGCAGTTTCGACCTGGCGACCTGGCACCAGCTCAAGATCGGTGCGCATGCCCAGACCCTGCTGTTCTTCGCCTTTTTCGCTGCGTTTGCGGTGAAGGTGCCGATGTGGCCCGTCCACACCTGGCTGCCCGATGTGCACGTCGAAGCGCCCACCGGTGGATCGGCCGTGCTGGCGGCCATCATGCTGAAGCTGGGTGCCTACGGTTTTCTGCGTTTCTCGCTGCCCATCGCACCCGATGCGTCGCACGAATGGGCATGGCTGATGATTGCGCTGTCGCTCATCGCCGTGATCTACGTTGGCCTGGTGGCGATGGTCCAGCAGGACATGAAGAAACTGGTGGCGTATTCGTCCGTCGCCCACATGGGGTTTGTGACCCTGGGCTTCTTCGTCTTCAACGACCTGGGTGTTTCCGGCGCCATCGTGCAGATGATCTCGCACGGCTTCGTGTCGGCGGCCATGTTCCTGGCCATCGGTGTGCTGTATGACCGGGTGCATTCGCGCGAGATCGCGGCCTATGGTGGTGTCGTCAACACCATGCCCCGTTTCGCGGCGTTTGCCCTGCTGTTCACCATGGCCAACGCCGGTCTTCCGGGTACCGCGGGTTTTGTCGGTGAGTGGATGGTGATCATTGCCGCGGTCAAGGCCAATTTCTGGGTCGGCATGTTGGCCGCCACGGCCCTGATCTTTGGCGCCGCCTATTCGCTGTGGATGTTCAAGCGCGTCTATCTGGGCGCACCGGGCAATGACGATGTGAAGGCGTTGACCGATATCAACAAGCGGGAATTCCTGGTGATGGCGCTGCTGGCCTTCATGGTGCTGTACATGGGTGTCTATCCGAAGCCCTTTACCGACGTCATGGACGCTTCGGTGGCCGAGCTGCTGCGCCACGTGGCCATCTCCAAACTCCCCTGAGGCACGACCGAGCGAAACACGAGAGACGTTCACATGATTGACAACCTCAGCTGGGTCACGGCATACCCTGAAATCCTCCTGCTGGTGATGGCCTGCGTGATTGCGTTGGTGGATCTGGCGGTCAAGACACCGCTGCGCGGTGCCACCTACGTGCTGACCCTGGCCACCCTGGCCGTGGTTGCCTACCTTCAGGGCAGCTACGCGGCCACCGGCCAAACCCTCCACGGCTTCGGTGGCATGATCGTCAGCGACCCCATGGGCAACTGGCTCAAGTGCTTTGCCAGCATCGCGGTGTTCGTCACCCTGGTGTATGGGCGCGGTTATGCGGGTGCGCGCGACATGATGCGGGGCGGTGAACTGTTCACGCTGTCGCTCCTGGCCTTGCTGGGCATGTTCGTGATGATCTCGGGTCACAACTTCCTGATCATCTACCTGGGTCTGGAACTGCTGACCCTGGCCAGCTATGCGCTGGTGGCTCTGCGCCGTGACGACCTCAACGCGACCGAGGCCGCGATGAAGTACTTTGTGCTGGGTGCGCTGGCCAGTGGCTTCCTGCTCTATGGCCTGTCCCTGGTGTATGGCGCCACGGGATCGCTCAACGTGACCGAGGTCATGCAAGCCATCGCTGGCGGTGAGGGTTCGCTCAAGGGTTCGGCCCAGGTGCTGGTGCTCGGGCTGGTGTTCGTGGTGGCGGGTCTTGCCTTCAAGCTCGGCGTCGTGCCTTTCCACATGTGGGTGCCTGACGTCTACCACGGTGCCCCCACGGCAGTGACACTGCTCATCGGTGGTGCACCCAAGCTGGCCGCCTTTGCCATCGTCGTGCGACTGCTGGCCGAAGGTCTGCAACCTCTGGCGGTCGACTGGCAGCAGATGCTGGCCGTCCTGGCCGTGCTGTCGCTGCTGGTGGGCAACCTGACCGCCATCGCGCAGAGCAACCTCAAGCGCATGCTGGCGTTTTCCACCATCGCGCAGATGGGCTTCCTGTTGCTGGCGCTGGTGGCAGGTGTTGTGGGCGACGACAAGAGCAATCTGGCCAACGCCTATGGCTCGGCCATGTTCTACGTCGTGTCCTATGTGCTGACCACGCTGGGCACCTTCGGGGTCATTCTGCTGCTATCGCGCCAGGGTTTCGAGTCCGAAGAGGTCCAGGACCTGGCTGGCCTGAACCAGCGCAGTCCGCTGTACGCGGGCATCATGGCGATCTTCATGTTTTCGCTCGCCGGTGTGCCGCCTTTGGTCGGCTTCTACGCCAAGCTGTCGGTGCTGCAGGCGCTGCTCGCCCATGGCGGTTCGTTCTATATCGGTCTGGCCGTGTTCGCCGTCATCATGTCGCTGATCGGCGCCTTCTACTACCTGCGTGTGGTGAAGGTGATGTACTTCGATGCACCGGCACAGACCGCGCCGATCGAGGCCCCAGTCGAAGTGCGCTCGCTCCTGTCGCTCAACGGGGCGCTCGTGCTGGTGCTGGGTTTGTTGCCTGGCGGCCTCATGGCGCTGTGCGCCCAGGCGGTGGCTCAGCTGTTTGCCTGAGGTCGGTGGCGGCGGTGTGAACCTGTCGCCACCATCGCGATCCCATCCGCATGTCGCATTCTTTCTCCGTCTGGCTTGTCCTGCTCGTGGCCCTGACCGGCGCCAATCTGCCTTTTGTGAACAACCGATGGCTGGCGCTGTGGCCGCGCGGTGCGTCCGCTGCACCCAAGAGCCTGGGGGTGCGTCTGGCTGAACTGCTGGTGATGTATTTCTTTGTGGGCGGCATTGGTCTGGCGCTGGAGCAGTCGGCGGGCCAGATCTATTCCCAGGGCTGGGAGTTCTATGCCACCACCGCAGCGCTGTTCCTGACCCTGGCGTTTCCGGGCTTTGTGTGGCGCTATCTGTTCAAGCGCCGGAATTGAGCCGTGGACGCGCCGGCTGACGCGCACCTGCGCGAAGAACCTGTGGCCCGACAGGAGCTGTTGCGGGGCCACTTTCTCCACGCCGTGCGCGACACGGTCCGCCTCCCTTCGGGGCGGGAAGCGACGCGGGAATACGTGCTGCACCCGGGCGCGGTGATGGTCATCGGCCTGCTCGACGATGGTCAGGTGGTGCTGGAGCGGCAATGGCGCCACCCGATGCGGCAGGTGATCATCGAATTCCCGGCCGGCAAGCTCGACGCGGGCGAAGGCAGCCTGTCGTGTGCCCGCCGTGAACTGCTCGAAGAGACAGGCTACACCGCCGCCGAATGGGCGTTCGCCGGCCGCTTGGCGCCCACCATCGCCTATTCCGACGAGGTCATCGATATCTGGTTCGCGCGGGGCCTGGTGCCCGGTGAACGGCAACTCGACGACGGTGAATTCCTGGACGTCTTCAGCGCCACGCCGGAAGCCTTGCTTCAGGCCTGCCGCGACGGCACCACGATCGACAGCAAGACCCTGGTCGGGGCACTGTGGCTTCAGAATGTGCTCTCGGGCGCTTGGTCACTCGATTGGTCGGGGGCAATGCCAGCGGCCGTCGCCCGATAATCTCGCCATGAAGGTTCTCAACCTCCAGTGCGAGCACCAGCACACTTTTGAAGGCTGGTTCGCTTCCGAAGACGACTTCCAGCAGCAACGGGATCGGGGTCTGCTTGCGTGTCCTGTCTGCGGTGCAGCCCATGTCTTGAAGATGCCTTCCGCGCCCCGCTTGAACCTGGGCACTCCCCGGGAAGAGGGTTCGCGCTTGCCCGCCGATGCGCCGAAGGCGCCACAGGCGCCGGCGCCCGAGCTTCAAGCCCGCCTTTTGAAGGCCATGCGCGAAATCGTGGCCCAGACCGAAGATGTCGGTGAGCGATTCGCCGATCAGGCCCGCGCCATGCACCAGGGCGACATCGCCCAGCGCAACATCCGCGGACGCGCCAGCCCCGAAGTGGCGATGGCCTTGATCGAGGAGGGTATCGACGTCGTGCCCCTGCCCGATCTGCCCGCCATCAAGGAAACCTTGCAGTGACCAGAGCCGCCTGAGCGGCTCCCGGCAGGGTGGCCGAACCACCCGCCGGCAGTGAGCGTCATGTGCGAACCGCTTTCCTGTCAGGGGTACAGGCCGCGCATCTCGCGCGCGTGCAGGATGCGCTGGCAGGCGACAATGAAGGTCGCTGTGCGCAGCGATACCTTGTTCTCCTGGGCCACCTGCCAGACGCCTGCAAAGGCTTCCTGCATGATGCGCACCAGGCGGGCATTGATCTCGTCCTCTGTCCAGAAGAAGCTCGAGAAGTCCTGCACCCACTCGAAATAGCTGACCGTCACGCCGCCGGCGTTGGCGATCACGTCGGGCAGCACCAGCACACCCTTGTCGTTGAGGATGTCGTCGGCCTCCGGCGTCGTCGGGCCGTTGGCGCCCTCGATCACCATCTTGGCCTTGATGCGGCCCGCGTTGCCCTTGTGGATCTGGCCTTCAAGCGCTGCCGGGATGAGGATGTCGCAGTCCACGCTCCAGAAGTCGTCGTTGGCCATCGTTTCGGCGCCGGCAAAGCCGCCGACCCCGCCTGTCTGTTTGACGTGGGCGAGCAGGGCCGGCACGTCGAGGCCATTCGTGTTGAAGATGGTGCCGGTGTGGTCCTGCACGGCCACGACCTTGGCCCCGGCTTCGGCAAACAGCTTGCCGGCGATACCACCCACATTGCCGAAGCCCTGGACCGCCACGCGCGCACCTTCGACGGGCAGGCCGGTGAGCTTGGCGGCCTCGATGCCGACGGTGAACACGCCCCGGCCGGTGGCCTCGACGCGGCCCAGCGAGCCACCCAGATCCACTGGTTTGCCGGTCACCACGCCGGTGGCGGTGGCCCCCACGTTCATGGAATACGTGTCCATCATCCAGGCCATGACCTGGCCGTTGGTGTTCACGTCGGGCGCCGGAATGTCCTTGGAGGGGCCGATCAGCAGGCCGATTTCGCTGGTGTAGCGGCGCGTCAGGCGCTCCAGCTCGCCGCGCGAAAGCTGCTTGGGATCGACGCGGATGCCACCCTTGGCACCGCCGTAGGGCACGTTGACGGCAGCGTTCTTGACCGACATCCACGCCGACAGCGCCATCACTTCCGAGAGCGTCACGTCCTGGTGAAAGCGCACACCGCCCTTGCCGGGGCCGCGGCTGAGGTTGTGCTGAACGCGGTAGCCCTCGAAGTGGGCGATGGTGCCGTTGTCCAGCTCGATCGGCACGTCCACGACCAGAATGCGTTTGGGGCGCTTGAGCGTTTCCACCCAGCGCGCGAGCGGGCCCAGGTAGGGTGTTACGCGGTCGACCTGTTGCAGGTAGGTGCCCCAGGGCCCGAGGTGGTTCGGGTCCAGGTAGGAGGGCAGGGCGTGGGTGAAGGCGGCCGGCGAATTCGTGGCCACAACCGGGGTGGAAGAGGGTGCTTGTGACATGGGCGAAAAGCTCCAAAGGGGTTCGTCGCCCCTGGTGGAGCCGACGGATCGAGAGCTTACGCAGGCCTTTTCAGCCTGTCCAAGGCCGGCTTGGCTGGACGTTATGCGTCAAACGCATAGTTGTGCGCTCGCCGTGGTGTCCGGCGCCAACGCAGGCTGTCTGGTCAGCTGAACTGCAGGGCGGCCAGCCGTGCGTAAAGACCGCCAGCCGCGACCAGTTCGGCATGGGTCCCTTGCTCGACGATGCGGCCGTGGTCCAGCACCACAATGCGGTCGGCCTGCTGCACGGTGGCCAGGCGGTGTGCGATCACCAGGGTGGTTCGGTCCTGCATGGCCGATTCGAGCGCGGCCTGCACGGCCCGCTCGCTTTGCGCGTCCAGCGCGCTGGTGGCCTCGTCGAGCAGCAGCAGGGGCGGGTTCTTGAGCATGGCGCGCGCGATGGCGATGCGCTGGCGCTGACCGCCCGACAGACGCACCCCACGCTCGCCCAGGAAGCTGGCGTAGCCATCCGGCAATTCGCGGATGAAGGCGTCGGCATGCGCGGCGCGGGCGGCGGCGACCACCTCGTCGTCGCTGGCATCGGCACGACCGTAGCGGATGTTCTCCATCGCCGTGGTGGAGAAGATCACCGCATCCTGCGGCACCACACCGATGCGCGCGCGCAGTGCCTGCAGATCCATCTGGTCGATGGGCACGCCGTCCAGCACGATGCGGCCCGCCTGCGGATCGTAGAACCGCAGCAGCAGGCCCAGCACCGTGGTCTTGCCGGCGCCGCTGGGCCCGACGAGTGCCACCGTGCTGCCCGGCGTCACGGCCAGCGAGAACCCGCTGAGCGCCGCCTGCGCCGGGCGCGAGGGGTAGTGGAAATCCACGCTGTCAAAGACCAGTTGTGAGCCGCCCACGGGCAGGGGCGCCTCTCGCGGCTGGGGGGGCGACTGCACGGGCGAGCGCAGGGCCAGCAATTCCATCAGCCGTTCGCTGGCGCCTGCCGCGCGCAGCAGGTCGCCGTAGACCTCGCCCAGCACCGCCACGGCGCCGGCAAAGATGATCACGTACAGCACCGCCTGTCCCAGTTGGCCGGCGCTCAGTTGCCCGGCCAGCACCGCCTGCGTGCCCTGGTAGAGCCCCCAGAGAATGAGGGCCGCGTTGGCGATGATGATGAATGCTACCAGGAAGGCCCGTGCGCGGCTGCGGCGCACGGCGGTGGCAAAGGCGTTTTCCGTCGATGCGGCAAAACGCCGGGTTTCGTGGGCTTCGCCGGTGAAGCTCTGCACCACGGGCACCGCGCCCAGCACCTCGGCCGCGATGGCGCTGGAGTCGGCGACGCGGTCCTGGCTGGCGCGCGACAGCCGGCGCACCCGCCGCCCGATGGCCATCGCCGGCAGCACCACCAGCAGCACGACGGCCAGCACGGGCACCATCACATAGGGGTGGCTGATCACCAGCATCAGCAGGGCGCCGATGCCGGTGACCGCGTTGCGCAGCCCCATGGAAAGCGAGGAGCCCACCACGGTCTGCACCAGCGTGGTGTCGGTGCTCAGCCGCGAGACCACCTCGCCGGTTTGCGTGGTTTCGAAGAACTGCGGGCTTTGCCGGAGCACGTGGGCGTAGACCGCGTTGCGCAGATCGGCCGTGATGCGCTCGCCCAGCCAGCTGACCATGTAAAAGCGCGAGGCCGACGCCACGCCCATCAGCACCGCCACGCCAAAGAGCTGCAGGAAGTGTCCTCGCAGCGCCAGCGCCTGCGCGCCCCGGTCGGTCGCCTGGCCGGACGTCAGCCCGCCATCGACCAGTTGCCGCAGCGCAAGCGGAAACAGCAGCGTCGCGGCCGCGGCCATCAGCAGGAACAGCAGCGCCAGCGTCACCTGCCAGCGGTAGGGGCGGATGAAGGGCAGCAGGCCGCGCAGTGGTGCGGCACTGGCCGCGCGGGCGCGATCCGGGTTGGGGGTGCTCATCGGGGGGATTGTGGCCGGATGGGCCCGCAGGGGGGCGCCGCTCAGTCCCGCGGGCGCATCACGATGGTGATGACGGCAGGCACGCTGCCATCGACGTCGCGTGGGAGCACGCCGGTGCGGTCGATGGCGCGCAGGGCGGCCTGGTCCCATTCGGGATCGCCGCTGGAGCGCACCACGCGGCGGGCGGTGATGGTGCCGTCGGACGCAGCGCGCACCTCCACTTCGGCACGCAGGGAGGCCGGGAATTCCTGCTGGTAGATGATGTTGGGCCGGATGCGGGCCACCACGCGCCCGGCGTAACCCGATGAGGGGCCGCTGCTGCGCTGGGCGGTGCCGGTGGCCGTGGCGCCCCCGGTGGCGCCGGCCTGACCCATGATGCGGCGCAACTGCTCTTCGCGCGCGGCCTGGGCGGCCTTGTCGGCGCGGCGCTGCTCGTCGGCCTCGCGCTTTTGCTCGGCGAGTTTCTTTTGTTCGGCTTCTTTCTTCTTTTTGTCTTCAGCCAGCTTTTTCTCGCGCGCCGCCTTTTCTGCCTTTTCGCGCTTGTCAGCTTCGGCCTTGGCGCGCTGCTTTTCCTGCGCCAGGGCTTCGCGCCGCTGGCGCTCTTCTTCCTGCTTCTTTTTCGCCTGGGCGGTGGCGATCTCGGCGTCCTTGACCTTTGGCGGTGCCGGGGGGGCAGGCTGGGGCACCGGCTTGGGTTCCGGTTTCGGTGCGGGCGGGGTTTCGGGTGCCGGCGGGGGCGGTGGTTGCACGGGAGCCGGGGCGGCCTGGCGCGCCGTGGGGGACCAGATCTCGGTTTCGAAGGCCACCAGGACCGGATCGTCCCGCCATTGGATGCCCCAGGTCAGGGCCGCAATGAGCAGGCCGTGCACCACCAGCGCCAGGCCGACCGGCCCGGTCCAGCGACCGGCCTGTGGGGGCTTGAATTCCAGGCTTTCGGCGGTGGCCTTCATCACAGGGCTTCCAGCGGCGTCAGCGCGAGGTCTTGACCGCCAGGCCGATCGGTCCGATGCCCGCTTCGCGCAGGGTGCTCATGGCGTTGACCACGGCTTCGTACTGCACGCCCTTGTCGGCGCTGATCATGACCGCCACCTTGGCGTCGGGGGTGGTGTCGATGCGCGCGCGCCACTGCTGCACTTCGCGCGCCAGTTGCGACAGCTTGACGGTGTTGCCGTCCTTGCCGGACGGGCCTTCGCGAATCTCGATGGTTTCGTCCTTTTCGATGATCACGCTGACGTACTTGGCCGGTGGCCGGCTGGCTGACTCGCCGGCGCTGGGCACTTCGATCTGGCTGGGCGTGATCAGCGGCGCCGTGACCATGAAGATGATCAGCAGCACGAGCATCACGTCGATGAACGGGACCATGTTGATCTCGTTCTTGGTGCGGCGGGCGCGTCCGCGGGAAGAGGCGGCGGGCATGGGCGTCGGCTCCGCGTCAGTGCCCCGAAGCCGAAGCCGAGGCCGGCTGGTGACCCAGGTTGCGCTGCAGGATGTTGGAGAACTCTTCCATGAAGGTCTCCAGCCGGATGGCGACGCGGTCGACGTCGTGCGTGAAACGGTTGTAGGCGACCACGGCCGGGATGGCGGCAAACAGGCCGATGGCGGTGGCCACCAGGGCTTCGGCGATACCGGGCGCCACCGTGGCCAGGGTCACCTGGGCCAGCGCCGCGAGGCCGGTGAAGGCATGCATGATCCCCCAGACCGTGCCGAACAGGCCCACATAGGGTGCGACCGAACCGACGGTACCGAGGAACGACAGGTTGGACTCCAGCGTGTCCAGCTCGCGCTGCAGGCTGGCGCGCATGGCACGGCGGGCGCCGTCGAGCAGTGTGCCGCTGTCGTTGATGCGGCGCTCGCGCAGCTTGTTGAATTCGCGCATGCCGCTGGCGAAGATGCGCTCCATCGGGCCGCCGTGGCGGGCGCTCTGGGCGGCGGCCACATACAGGTCGTTGAGGTTGGTGCCGGACCAGAACTCGCGCTCGAAGTCGTCGTCGTGCGCCTTGACGCGCTTGATCGCGAAGACCTTGCGGAAGATGGCGGCCCAGCTGATGACGGACATCAGCACCAGCAGGACGACCACGGCCTGGACCACCCAGCTGGCGTGGAGCAGCAACTGGACGATGGAGAGATCTTGCGGCATGGTTTCTAGAGCGGAGGTGGCGGGAAAAAGTTCGTCAGTCGGAGTTCGTCAGTCGGGCGCGGCTTGCAGGCGCTGCAGTACGCTGGCGGGGATGCGCGCGGGCCGCAAGGTCTGGGCATCGACCCAGCCAGCGCGGACTTCGCCTTCGCACAGCAGAACGGGCGGCTCGCCTTCCTGCTGCGGTTTCAGGAGCGCGCTCTGCACAATGGTAAGGGAGGCTTTGCCCACCTCAGTGGCCTGCGCGGTAACCAGAAGCAAATCGTCCAGGCGGGCACTGCGCAGGTAGCGCAACCGGCAGTCGCTGACGACGAACATGCCACCGGCTTCGTCGCGCAGTGCGCGTTGGTGCACGCCACGCTCGCGCAGCCACTCGGTGCGGGCGCGTTCGAAGAACTTGAGGTAGTTGGCGTAGAAGACGATGCCGCCAGCGTCGGTGTCTTCCCAGTAGACGCGCACGGGCCAGGAGAAAGTGGATCCCCACGCTCCACCGCTGCGCGGGTCGCTGCCTCCCGAGGGGGCTGATCCGGCTTGGGAACGGCCCGGCGCCGGATCGGTGGCCCCCACGCTGTGCGCGCTCACAGCGCGGCCTCCAGCCGGGCAATGGCTTCCTGCAGCTGCGGCAGGGCATTGGCGGTGGAAAAGCGCAGCCAATGCTGTGGGTCGGCGACGCCGAAATCGCGCCCCGGTGTGGTGGCCAACTGGGTGCGCTTCATGAGCTCGAAGGCCAGGGGCCAACTGCCGCCGGGCGTGTCGCCCTTGGGGTCGGTGCTGATGCCCCAGCGCTGGCACAGGCCCCGCACGTCGGCCCAGGCGTAGAAGGCGCCGTCGGGCATGACGGGCACGGTCAGGCCCAGGCGGCTGAGTTCGGGAATGAACCAGTCGCGCCGCGCCTTGAATTCGGCACGGCGGCGCTCGTATTCGGCCAGGCTCTCGGCCTCGAAGCAGGCCAGCGCCGCGTGCTGGGCGATGGTGCTGGCGCAGATGAACAGGTTCTGCGCCAACCTTTCCACCGGCGCCACCAGCGCAGGGGGCAGCACCAGCCAGCCCAGGCGCCAACCCGTCATGTTGAAGTATTTGCTGAAGCTGTTGACGCTGATGATTTGTTCGCCCAACCCGTCGGGCAGGCCCAGGGCGCTGTGGCCGTAGGCGTCCTCGTAGCTCAGGCCCAGGTAGATCTCGTCCACCAGGGTGATCCCGCCGCGCTCGCGCACGAAGCGGGCCGTGCGCTCCAGTTCGTCGCGGGCGATGCTGGTGCCGGTGGGGTTGGAGGGGGAGGCCAGCAGCACGCCGCGCGTGGATGGGCCCCACGCGGTTTCGACCTGGGCGGCGCTGAGCTGGAAGCGGCTGTCGGCCCCGGTCGGAATCAGCACAGGTCGCCCTTCGGCCGCCTGCACGAACTGCCGGTTGCAGGGGTAGCAGGGGTCGGGCATCAGGATGTCGTCACCCGCCTCAATCAGCGCGAGGCAGGCCAGTTGCAGCGCGGCCGAAGCACCGGCCGTGACGACGATGCGGCCCGGATCAACCTGCAGGCCGAAGCGGCTGGCGTACCAGCCGCTGATGGCTTCGCGCAGCGCGGGCAGGCCGGTGGCGGGCGTGTACTGGCTGCGGCCATCGCGGATGGCGCGCTCGGCGGCGATCTGCACCAGCGGTGGTGCGGTGAAGTCCGGCTCGCCGATGTTCAGGTAGATCATGGGGCGGTCGCCGGCCTGGGCCCGGGCTGCCATCTCGCTGGCGGTCTTGGCCAGCTCCATGACGTAAAAGGGCGCCACCCGTTGGGCGCGTTGGGCGATCCGCATGCTGCGTGCGCCGACGGTCAGGCCGCTTCCGGGCTGCCGTCGGCCGGCTTGCGGGGACTGCGCGGGCGGGGGGCCGCAGCCGTTTCCACCGGGCGCAGCTTTTCGGCCAGCGGGTGCAGCACGCCGTTGACGTATTTGTGGCCGTCGGTGCCACCGAAGCTCTTGGCCAGTTCGATGCATTCGTTGAGCACCACGCGCCAGGGCACGTCGGCGCAGTGGCGGAATTCGTACACACCGATCCACATCACGCCGCGTTCGATGGGCGAGATTTCGGCCAGCTTGCGGTCCAGCAGCGGTTCGATCAGGGCGTCGGCCTCTGCAGCTTCGGCAATGCAGCCGTGCAGCAGCGCGTCGTAGTGCACGCTGTCGGCCTTGTGAAAGCCCGAGAGGTCGCGCGTGAAGACGTCGATGTCGGTGGCCTCGTTGCGGCCGACAATGTGCTGGTACAGCGCCTGCAGCGCGAATTCGCGTGCGCGCGTCCGTGCCGATTTGTCCGAGGCCTTGCGGGGCTTGGTGTCGGTGTTCATCAGGCCAGTTGCTCCAGCAGATGCGCCATTTCAATGGCCACGCGCGCGGCGTCGCGGCCTTTTTCTTCCTGGCGGGCCACGGCTTGGGACACGTTTTCGGTGGTCAGGATGGCGTTGGCGATCGGGGTGTGGGTGTCGAGCGAGACGCGCGTGACGCCGGCACCCGACTCGTTGGACACCAGCTCGAAGTGGTAGGTCTCGCCACGGATGATGCAACCCAGCGCGATCAGGGCGTCGTATTCGTCCTGCTCGGCCATGGCCTGCAGCACCACGGGCACTTCCAGGGCGCCGGGCACGGTCACGCGCTTGATGTTCTTTTCCTGCACCCCCAGTGCCAGCAGCTCGGCGTGGCAGGCTTCGTACAGAGCGTTGGTGATGCCTTCGTTGAAGCGGGCCTGGACGATGCCGATGGAAAGCTTGCGGCCATCAAGCGGGCCGGAGGTGCCTTTGTCTGCGCCAAACATGGTGGAATCCGTTGAGAGTTACTGATCGCGGCCGAGATAGCCGGTGATTTCGAGGCCATAGCCGGCCATGCTGGGCATGCGGCGCGGCTGGCCCATCAGGCGCATGCGGTGCACACCGCATTCGCGCAGGATCTGGGCGCCCACGCCATAGGTACGCAGGTCCATGCGGCCGCGTTCGGGCGCCTGGGCCGAGCGGGCCGTGCCTTCGAACTGGGCCAGCAACTGCGCGGCGGATTCGCCGCAGTTGAGCAGCACCGCCACGCCGGCACCCGACTGGCCGATGTGGCGCAGGCTGGCTTCCAGGCTCCAGCTGTGCATGGAGCGGTCGATTTCGAGCGCATCGAGCACCGACAGCGGCTCGTGCACCCGCACGTCCACCACAGCGTCGCTGTCCCATTGCCCGTTCACCAGGGCCAGATGCAGGGCGCCGCTGGGCTCGTCGCGGAAGGCGTGCGCGGTGAATTCACCGAAGGCGGTGTGCAGCGGCCGGCTGCCGACTTTCTGCACCAGGCTTTCGTGGCGGCTGCGGTACTGGATGAGGTCGGCGATGGTGCCGATCTTCACGCCATGTTCGGCGGCAAAGAGCTGCAGATCGGGCAGGCGCGCCATGGTGCCGTCGTCCTTCATGATCTCGCAGATCACGGCGGCGGGCGAACAGCCGGCCATGGCGGCCAGGTCGCAACCCGCTTCGGTGTGGCCGGCGCGCATGAGCACCCCGCCTTCCACCGCTTGCAGGGGGAAGATGTGGCCGGGTTGCACCAGGTCTTCGGCCCGGGCATCGGGGGCCACGGCGGCCTGCACGGTGCGGGCGCGGTCGGCGGCGGAGATGCCGGTGGTCACGCCTTCGGCGGCTTCGATGGACACCGTGAAGGCGGTGCCCATCTTGGTGCCGTTGCGCGGCACCATGGGTGGCAGCCGCAGGCGCTCACAGCGCTCTTTGGACAGCGTCAGGCAGATCAGGCCACGGCCGAAGCGGGCCATGAAGTTGATCGCCTCGGGCGTCACATGGTCGGCAGCGAGGACCAGGTCGCCTTCGTTCTCGCGGTCTTCCTCGTCGACGAGGATGACCATGCGGCCGGCACGGATGTCGGCCACGATGTCTTCCACCGGGGAGATGGCCACAGGCCGCAGGGTTTCAGGGGCGTTCATGCGGTTTCCTTGAGGGAGGCGGGGCCGGCAGCGGTCAGCATGCGCTCGACGTAGCGGGCCACGGTGTCGATTTCGAGATTCACACCGCTGCCCGCCTGGAGATCGCCCAGGGTGGTGTGCTCGACGGTGTGGGGAATGAGGTTGATGCTGAAAGCGCAGCCTGCGGGGCTGTCTTCCACGGTGTTGACCGTGAGGCTGACCCCGTTGACCGTGATCGAGCCTTTGTAGGCCAGGTACTTGCCCAGCTCGGGCGGCGCCTGCACGCGCAGTGTCCAGCTCTCGCCCACCGCGGTGAAGGCGATCACCTGGCCGATACCGTCAACGTGTCCGGAAACGATATGGCCACCCAGTCGGTCGCTGGCACGCAGCGCCTTTTCCAGGTTCACACGCCGGCCGGCTTCGGCCAGGCCGGTGGTGCGGGTCAGCGATTCGGCCGAGATGTCGACGGTGAAACGGTGGGCCGGCACGTCCAGCGAGGTCACCGTCATGCAGGCCCCGTTGAGGGCGATGCTGTCCCCCAGACCCACATCGTCCAGAAAGCCGGCCGGTGTTTCGAGGGTGAGGCGTTTGCCATGCTGGGCGGAGGCGCCCAGTTCGGACAGGGCGGCGATACGCCCCACTGCGGTGATGATGCCGGTAAACATCCGGCTATTTTCGCAGGGTTTGTGCCGGCTTGCCCGACCAGGGCTGGCGCGGGCGGTCAGGCGGCGGTTTGGGGGTGCAGAAAGCCGTCGTGCGCGGCCACGCGGGCGAGGATGCGCAGGTCGTTGCCGACGCGATCCATCGCGGTGAAATGCAGGGGCGTGCCGTCGTCCAGGCGGTGGAAAGGCCCCAGGCTGGCGAGGCCTCGGCCTGAGCCCAGTAGTTGCGGTGCCAGATAGACCAGGCATTCGTCCACCAGCCCTTCGCGCAGGAACGAGCCGTTGAGCTTGTGCCCAGCCTCCAGGTGGAGTTCGTTGACTTCTCGCCGACCCAGCTCGCGCAGCAGCGCGGGCAAATCCACTTTGCCGCCAGGGCCGGGCAGGCTCAGCAGGGTGGCACCGCGCGCCAGCAAGGCCTGGCCACGCGCCTGTGCCGTGGCATCGTCCAGCGCATGGGCCACCAGAATCTGCCGGCTCAGGCCGTGCGCCGGCGGCTGGAACAGCCGGGCATCGGTAGAGAGCTCCAGGCGGCTGTCGACCACCACCAGATGCGGCTGGCGTGGGGTGGGGGCCAGCCGCACATCCAGCATCGGGTCGTCCTCCCGCACGGTGCCGATGCCGGTCAGCACGGCGCAGGCGCGTGCGCGCCAGGCGTGCCCGTCGGCACGGGCCGCCTCGCCCGTGATCCACTGGCTGACGCCGTTGTCCAGGGCCGAAATACCGTCCAGCGAAGCCGCCATCTTCATGCGCACCCATGGCTGGCCGCGGATCATGCGGCTGAAAAAGCCGATATTCAGCTCGCGCGACGCCCGCGCCAGGTCGCTGTCCGGGGGCAACACTTCGACAGCGATGCCTGCGGCGCGCAGGCGCTCGACACCTCGGCCGGCCACCAGGGGATTCGGGTCCACCGTGGACACCACCACGCGCGCCACGCCCGCGGCGATCAGCGCGTCGCAGCAGGGTGGGGTGCGGCCGTGGTGGGAGCAGGGCTCCAGCGTCACCCAGGCCGTGGCGCCATGGGTGCTCAGGCCGCGTGCCTGCACATCGCGCAGCGCCATCACTTCCGCATGCGGCCCGCCTGCGCGTTGGGTGTGCCCCTGCCCGATCACCAGACCGCTGGCATCGGTGAGCACGCAGCCAACGCGCGGGTTGGGGTTGGACAGATGCAGCGCCTGGGTGGCCTGTTGCTGGGCGAGGGTCAAGGCAGACAGATCGGCGGGCATGGGGGCTGAGGGGACAAGAAAAAGCCCGACCGGCCGAGGCGGGTCGGGCCCGGGGGCTGGAGGGTATCAGCCCTTGAAACAGTCCGCCAGCTCACTGCCGCTGGCGTTGTTGCTGACCGAGCGGGCACCCGTCTGCGTGATGCTCAGGTCGCCGCAACGGTCGCCGCTCATGCTGCCGGTACGCACGGCACGCAGGGTATAGGTCGTTTCGGCCGTGGCTTCATCCACCGCGTCGCCGTTCTCGATCAGCGTGATGTTGTAGGCGGCGGCGCCTTCCTTGGGGGATTGGGCCATGCTGGCGGGCAACTCCGCGCCTTTGAACGTGTCCTTGGCGCTGTAGAAGCGGCGCATGAACTGGTCGGCCTCCATCAGTGCCCGCTGCGCATCGGCCCGGCGTGACGCCTTCACGTGTTCGGTGTAGGACGGCAGGGCAATGGCCGCCAGGATACCGATCACGGCCACCACGATCATCAGTTCGATGAGGGTGAAGCCTCGGTGGAGGCGAGGTGACCTCCAGGAGGAAAGAGAAAGAGATCTGATCATGATGGTTGCAGAATCTTCAGTTGGACGGGGGGGCACTCAGCTGGTATTGCGTGCGTGTCCAACCCGTCACGGTGCACTTGTCGGTGATCTGGGGTCCAGCTTCGGTTGGCGTGGCGATTGGCGTCCACCCCACGCTTCCGCACGGAGGATCGACAGTATCTTCCCCCATATTTCCGCCACCGCCGATGAGCTCGCGAATATCCGCTGGAACATAGCCGTCGCTACCACCGGAGCCACCGGAACCACCGGAACCACCGGAACCATTGTCTCCAGACCCGGATGTCGATTTCCATGTAGGAATCAGCCCGACCCCCCGTGAAAAACCACCGGAAGCCACCTTGATTGCGGCGAATCGGGTTTGGGTTTCTTTGCCGTTGCTGTCTTCTGTCGTGAAGGTAAAGCCAGTTTTCTTCATGGTGCCGGTCAAGGCATCGAGGATGTACAAGTAGTTCGCTGGAAGATCCGAAACACGGCAGACTTCGGTTTCCTTCGGTGCACTGATAGCTGCGGTGGTGAGGAAAACATTTGTCCCAGCGTTTTGCACTTGGTCAAGATTGCGCTCCCCTTCTTCATCGCCCCCCAGTTGGATCTTCCATCCTTGGTGGTTTTCGTTGCCCGAAGCATCACGCCATTCCAAGGCATTGCTTGACAAGCTGTAGGCTGTCAACGCACCTTGTGCAGAACTGGCCGTGATGGTTTGCTCGACGAGCCGATTTTCTTCCCGAAGACTGAGGGTCACATCGGATTCGCCAACAGGAGTCGGGTCCCAAATGCCATAAATGGCCTCACGCTGGGTGGTATCGCTAACATCAGCCTCATCAAGCAGGATGCCGGTCCCGAACACCACGATGGCGCCACCTTCTGGATGCTCTTGCCATGCCACGCCGCCATAGATCGGCCTGTTGTTCTCGGTCGTGAAAACAGGGCGGCCATAAGACACCGTCCATTCAGAAGGCTCTCCCAGCAGGTTGAATCTCCACAGATGGCCCTTGGCATCACCCGCATAGGCGGCAACGACGCGCCGATCTCCGTCCCGAACCATGGTGACCGCACCGAGGCCGCGGCCCGTTTGATATTGGGTCGGAATGGGAAGGGTAGCCAGATTCTTCCCCGTGAAAGCATCCAGGAGCACCAGACCATGATGGGTATTGTTTTCAGTCCCGGTACTCCCATTGTGGTGCCCGCTGGTAACCGCCACAATCCAGTGACCGCTGCGTGTCACACCACTGCGCGCAGGGGTGGTCATGTAGCCGGTCTTCACCGAACTGGTGTCCATGTTGTCAGGGCCGGTTTCCCATAAAAAATCGTTGATACCGGGCGTTCTGTTGAGCGTTGTCTCGCCGTTCAGGGGAGCACGCACCGCATAAACCAATCGTTCACCACGGCCTCCTGTCCCGATGGCCAGGTTTTCCCAGCGGTCATCCTTGGCGTTAAAGATGTCTTGCTCACTGATCGGTCCATCCAAAATGTACTCAAATGTGTAGTCTGCGTCGGAGAAATGGAGCATTCGCTTGAGCCCTCTCCGGGGCATGTAAATCCCCATTTCCTCGCCGGAGGCACCTTTGAGCGCATGCATCATTCCCGCGTTCGTGGCGACATACAAAGAAGGCGGAGCAGTGCGCTTTTTCTCTATGAAAGACTTGTATTGGTCTTGCCCGGTAACATCGCCTTTGAGGTCGTACAGCAGATCATGACTCCCGCCAAGATAAAGCGAAGGAGGATTGACCATGGCGCCAATGAGACTGCTGCGCTGACGGAAAAGCTTACCGTGTGCATCAACAACGGCATCCTTACCTCTCAGATAATCGATGAAACTGGCATCCGAAGCAATTCTGGAAGGGTCTGTTCCCGATTGGAGCGCGGTTTTAACGTCTGTAGGGAGTGCAGAGAAAAGTCCCTTGAATTCGGTCGGGCCATTGCTATCCGAAATGGTATAAATTTTTCGATCAGCGTGAGATGGTATCAGCGATGAGGCTTTCCAGGTTGTTCCTGAATTGGCGTCGCCACTGGCATCCAGGACTTGGGCTTCAATCTCGCCAGAGTTATCTTGTGTCCGATAACTGACAAGGTATTTTAGTTGACCATCAATTGTGTTGGAAACGCTGGCGCTTGGGCCCACTGCCACGCCGGCGTCTTGCCCTGAGGCATTCAAAATATCAGACAGAACCGTTTTGAAAATGCCTCGTACGTCCTCTGCAGATTGAGCGTTGAAGCCGCGCCCGCCGCCACTGAATCCGGCTTGAATGAAATCATCGACGCGATCTTGATCGGAACTGCTGGTGTCAACATTGCCAGTGACCCAAGATGGCTTGGTGGTCGCGCCGTAGCCAGAGGTAATGTACCCTGCTTGATAGTCCTCAATTTGCTGGAATGTCAATCCTGATGTTGCATCCAGAATATCGCCGCGCGGACGAATCATGTATCCCACAGTATAAGTTGCCATGTTTTGCCAGAAAGTTGGCTGGCCTGCCCGTGTAAGAATGTCGTTAGACAGCGCACTCCGGAAATCTTCATGCCAGAAGTAACGGTTTGTCAGATCCGAGAGTCCTTTGGTTGCGGAGCTCGAATAGGGGGTGTATTTCTTTCTATCAGAAGCTGTCGATTCGCCTTGTGGCTTGTAACGAATGCTCTCTGTTGTTCCGTCAGCCAAGGTTCGAGAAAATACAGGGCCTAAAGTGTTGTCGTAATCTTTGTCTGTGGCTGATGAGCTGGTTCCACTATTCCACGCGCCGTCTGAAAATAACAAGGTGAATGAGCGCCGGCAACTCATCTCAGGGTTGGCAGCACTGGCGCTCTGCGAGGGGTCCTTTGCCCAAGGGTTGTTCGCGCCATTGGTGCTTACCTTGTAATAATTGGCTGTTTTGTCCAATACGTTGTGCAGCGGCGTTCCGCCATTGGGGATGTATCGTCGGTCCAACGTGGTAATGAGGGTTTTGTCTTTGTTGCGCGCACCATCTTGGCCGTAAAGCCAGTTGTATATTTCTTTTGTTGAGTCTGTACCCAGCTTGTGGTTTCGAACGCCACGAAGCAGGCCTAGGCTGCCAGTATCCACACCAGGAGTTTGGGTAATGGCTGAAACAGTGGTGTTGTCGCGGGCATTGATGTTGATATAACCAATGCGGAGTTTGTCGTTGTATTCGGTGTCAGCCAATGCCTGACCAATGGCTGTGGTTACCGCTGGAGAGCGGAATCCATAATAACGGTACCAGTTCAGGATGTTTTTGATCTCATCGGCGTTCGTGCAAATGTTGCCCGTGCAGTCTGTTCTGCTGTGTCCAGATGGCAAAGTGATGGTGGCCGGTGTCCCATATTTGATGGTGACCGTGGTTGGGTTGCTGCAATCAACTTGAAGGCCGCCCTCGGTTACAACATTGCCGCAATATGCATACGTGAATCCGGGAGTGCTGCTGGATGCGCTGGTGTAAGAGATGTGTTGTGGAACGCGAACATCGCTTGTGCCGGTCCAGGTGTATTGAGTCCAGCCTGTCATGCTGCCGCTGTTTTCATCTCCCGCATAAAAAGCATGCCGGGTTTTGACCAGATTGGTGTTCGAGTCGCTTCTGAAGGCGCGGTAGAAAAAGTTGGCACTTCCCTGGTTGGAAATAAAGACAATTTTGTCGTCCGCTTCGAGAGGGTTGCCATTGGAGTCAACCCGCGGTCTGTAGGTGATGCGGGGGTTGTAGTAAATGGGGTTGACGTCCGCTGATCGCTGAGCAGACCACTTGGCTACTTTTTTTGCGGGTGAGTAAGAGAGCGCTACATTTGTCAATGCGCGAGTGCGCCATTGACCACGACTGAGGTAACGTTCATAGCAATAGTACGTGCTCCCCGAGAGGGTCGCTTCCTTTCCTACACCATTGTTGAAAGTGGTTGAGTTTGTTGAATCGGAATTGGAGTAAGGGGAAGGGCAATACTTTGATTCATATTCATCATCCGATGTGACGCCATATGATTCATGAAATGAGAAGGCCATTGACCCGGAGTTGTCAAGGGCAATCATAAGGTTTGGTTTTGCACCCGTTTGCACCGAAAGCAACGGCTTTTGCGACGGCTGGGCAGCAGCAGGCAGAGCAATGACCGCAAGAAGCGTCAAAGCACTCAATGCATTTATGTAAGGTTTTTGCATTTTTCTCTCCGATCAAAATGTCATTGAACCCCGTTGTTCGCGGAGACAATGGGAGCGCCGGGAACCAGAATGGACTGTAGCCAGACTTCAGAGCCTGCCGTGAGGGTGCCATCAGTGACAGAGGCGTCGTTGGATAATCCCCGGGAAGTCACCAGATATCGATCATCCGATAAAGACTCGATGATGCAGGTTGGCTTGTTGCCATCTTTTATTTGGGATGCTGACTTCACATCGTTCGTGTAGGCCAAATTGACAGTAATCAGGTTGGCTCCAGTGCTTCCCCAATTCGATTTGGAGTTCCAGATGCCTTGATCGATGTTGGTTAAAACCGGGTCTGCTGTGTAGACTTTAGCGACTGCTTCGCTGTAAGTACTGTCACCAGTCGACTCCGCTTTGTCGATGGCGGCCCGCTCACAGTAGCGCAGCGCGGCCTCAGCTGCTTGTCGAGCTACTTGATTGGTGCGCATGTTGTTGGAAAATTGTTCGTAGCTCGCTGAGTTCCGTGCGGCCATCAATCCCGCAAAGGAGATGATGACCAGCATTATCAGCGCAATGGGCAAAACAATACCTTGTGCTTGTTTTTGCCGTTGCATTGCGCTGGGTGATTGTTTTTTTCTTTGATATCTCTGCATGATGGTGCTATCTGAATTTACTCAGATACCTCCTCATAGCTCCAGGGGTTGCGTGCGCTCGTGCCGTCAAGCTGAAAACTCAATGGCACACCGGGGCGCATATTTCTCAGTTGAACCGTGGTGGTGTATGCTCGACGAAGATAGCGATCGGATATATCCGTTTTTCTGTTTCCATCGCAGTCAACATAGAATGAAATGTTCTCTTTGCTGTCGCCCCCGGTTGAGACCGGTGCTGAGGATCTCGCAGTCAGGCAGATTTGCACGGCAGCCACCCTTGACCAGTTCCCGGTAAGTGCTTCGACCTCGCTCGCCGTTTGGTAAGCGGTAATTTGGTGCGGCAGTATCTGGTCTGCCTCCGGTTCCAAGGTTACCCCGTACTTTATTTGGATCGATTCGATATTCGGAATCAGTGCTGTTGCGCTGTCTTCAAACGTGGCGCCAGTTCTGCCTTGGCAATACAGCGTGGGGGCGTTGCTGTTGGTGTTGTCGTTCTGCACAAAATACCGGTTGTCGGCCAGTGCAATGTCTGCCGTGGTACCAAGCCCATCATGATTCCATGTATCGATGCCTGAATAGCTGCAATTACTGGGCTTGTCGTCCGATGTCTTGGGTGTGTTTCGTGTTGTTGCCTCATACTGGATGGCAATCGCACTGCTACCCGTGCTTCCGCAAGTCAAGCTCCCGAAGTCGGCATTCGATGATTGGAAGGCTGTGTCGCAACCTCTGACAGCTATTCCTGAAAATTTTCGGCTCGTGCCATCGAGCTCGGAAAATCCGGCCAGTCGAATCTGCTGAGCGAGAATTTCAAGCGCCAGCGTTGCATCTTCATTCATTTGTGATTCGAACGTGCTGCTTCTTGCGCTCGAAGATGTGCTCACATAAATGATTGCGACCGCTCCCAGCAGAAAGATGCCGATCACCATGGCAACCATGAGTTCGACAAGAGTCACACCCCTTTGTGCGTTTCGGGATGTCAGATGAGGATTTGAATTCTTGTTTTTCACAGCCCCACCCTGAAATACATGCAGTTGTAGTCATCTGTGCCAGATATGTTGGGGCAGCTATCCTGCCCTGCCGAAAACAGAATGTCGTTGGCTTCGGTTTGAGGCTCTTTCCATAGCAGCCATATATCCATACTTCGCACTGTTCGATCGCTGGTGACGACCACTTTTCCTTGAGGCAGGTAGTTGCTCGCTGCTGTCATGAAGTAGCGACGGTCATCTTGCGCGACGTTGGTGGCTGCTGTGCTTGCGCTCGCCTCATCGGGGGCCGCATCAATTTCATCTGGCGTTGTATCCGTTAAATTGATGTTGTATTGATTGAGGTCGTATCCATAGATGTTGGCTCTGGCTCTGTCTGCATAATCGTTGACCAGTCCCAGCCCGGTCAAACGGACCTGGGCCGTCTTGTTGTAGCTGAAAGTGGCCGCAGACAACCCCGCGACACCGAGCAGCCCCAAAGAGATGACCAAGAGTGAGACGAGGATTTCCAGCATGCTGGAACCGCGTTGTCGTCGTGCTTGCGCGATCAGGTTGGAAAAAGGCTTCATTTCAGCTTTGGTCTTCTGTCGAGAGGCTGGTGCGGCCCACCCGCGAAATGGCAATTTTGTTGAGCTTGAGGCCGCTGCTCCCGCTCGGGGTGACGGTCACTGTCGTGGCACTTGATCCCATCAGGCCATTGGACAAAAACGTCAGTTTGGCCACGTTGTCTGAACTGGTCATGCTTGCAATGCCTGCAGAGCCGCTGCGGACAGCCAAAATTCGGTCGCCCTTGCTCGTGTCCAGATCGTCGTCGCTGTCTGCATCCACAAAGACGACCCAGCCTTGTTTCCAGTTGGTGCTTCCGGCGCCAGAGGCGCAACTCGTGCCGTTCGCGCTCGTGCACATCACAACCTTGCGCGAGGTCTTGATCGCTTCGGTCCGGGCCAACTGAACATGGCTCATGAATGCCCTGGTCGCGCTGTCGCGCTGCCAGTTGCGCAAAAACTGTGTGAAGCTGGGGACACCCAGCGTCGCGAGGATCGCGATGATGACGATGGTCACGAGCAGCTCCACCAGGGTAAAACCCCGTTGGTGGCGGCTTCGGAGGGCGAAAGGGCAGGAAGGGTATTTCACTTGTAGGCTCCACCTTGCAATGTAGGTGGGCCGTAGTCAAAGGTTTGCGTCTGGCAGACATGCGGCGCTTTCCGGTGAGATGAACGGTTGATGTTTGACTTTTTTCTCACTGATCGAGCCGCACTCGCCCGATCCGGTTGATGACGATCTTCTGAGTCGGTCCAGCGCGGGGCGTCACGGACATCGTGCTCATGCCCGATGTCATCAGGCCGTTGGGCTGGTAGACGAGTCGCTTGATGGCGTTGTTGGCCTGCATGGACTGAATGCCTGGAAACGCCCCCGAAGCGGCCATGAGGGGTTCGGCGGCGTCGCGCAAGCCGTTGGCGTTGTCGTCTTCAAAGACGATCCAGCCGTTTTTCCAGTCCTTATTGGCTGGTGCGGAGCAGGTTGACGCGTCGCTGCTGTTGCAGATCACGACTCTGCGCGAGCGTTTGATGGCTTCGGTGCGGGCCAGCTGCATGTGCGCGATGAGCGCCTTGGTGGCGCGATCTCGCTGCCACGCGGCCAGGCTTTTGCTGAAAGCCGGTATCCCGATGCCGAGCAGGATGGCCAATATGCTCAGCGTGACGGCCATTTCCACGAGCGTGAACCCACGCCCGCAGCAACACAGACTGTGTTGGCGAGATGACATGACGTTCCCCCTGAAATCTTATGAGCCTGAATTTAGGCCAAGCGCAAGATTTATCGGGCTATTCTTGGCGCCAATTGCGCCAAGAAATTCACATCAATGGTCAATTGTGTGGAATATCGCAGACGGTGGCGAATCGTCAGCGCCGCACTTCATCCACCAGTGCCCGGAAGTCGTCGATGTCTTCGAAGCTGCGGTAGACGCTGGCAAAGCGGATATAGGCCACTTTGTCGAGCTTCTTGAGTTCGCGCATGACCATTTCGCCCAGCCGGGTGGCAGGTACCTCGCGTGCGCCGAGGTTCAGGAGCTTTTCTTCGATCCGTTCGATGGCTGCATCGACCTGCTCGGTACTCACCGGGCGTTTGCGCAGCGCCAGGGTGAACGACGCGCGGAGTTTGGCGGGCACGTAGTCGACGCGCCGCCCATCCTTTTTGACCACGGCTGGAAAGCTCACTTCCGGCCGCTCGTAGGTGGTGAACCGTTTTTCGCAGTGTCCGCACTGTCGGCGGCGCCGGATGAAGTCCGCATCTTCGGAAACCCGGGTCTCGACGACCTGGGTTTCCAGATGACCACAGAAAGGGCATTTCATGATCAGCCTGCGGTTTGCCCGGTGATACGGGCGTGGCTGTGCGTCGTCGTGCCCGCCGAAACGAGCGCTCCAGGGGCAAGACGACGCCCGGACATCATTTGTAGACCGGGAAGCGGGCGGTCAGCGCGTTGACCTTGGCGCGCACGGCTTCGATGTTGGCCGGGTCGCGCGGGTTGTCCAGCACGTCGGCCACCAGGTTGGCAGTCAGGCGGGCTTCTTCGTCCTTGAAGCCGCGGGTGGTCATGGCCGGGGTACCGATGCGCACACCGCTGGTCACGAACGGCTTTTCGGGGTCGTTCGGGATTGCGTTCTTGTTGATGGTCATGTGGGCGCTGCCCAGCACGGCCTCGGCTTCCTTGCCGGTGATGCCCTTGGCGCGCAGGTCGACCAGCATGACGTGGCTCTCGGTGCGGCCACTGACGATGCGCAGGCCGCGCGAGGTCAGCGTCTCGGCCACGATCTGGGCGTTCTTGGCGACTTGCTGCTGATAGGCCTTGAACTCGGGGCTCAGCGCTTCCTTGAAGGCCACGGCCTTGGCGGCGATCACGTGCATCAGCGGGCCGCCCTGCAGGCCGGGGAAGATGGCGCTGTTGATGGCCTTCTCATGCTCGGCCTTCATCAGGATGAAGCCGCCGCGCGGGCCACGCAGGCTCTTGTGCGTGGTGGAGGTCACCACGTCGGCGAACGGCACCGGGTTGGGGTACACGCCGGCAGCGATCAGGCCGGCGTAGTGGGCCATGTCGACCATGAAGATGGCGCCAATTTCCTTGGCGACCTTGGCAAAGCGTTCGAAGTCGATACGCAGGCTGTAGGCAGAGGCGCCTGCCACGATCAGCTTGGGCTTGTGCTCGCGCGCCTTGGCTTCCATGGCGTCGTAGTCGATCTCTTCCTTGTCGTTCAGGCCGTAGGACACGACGTTGAACCACTTGCCCGACATGTTCAGCGGCATGCCGTGCGTGAGGTGACCGCCTTCGGCCAGGCTCATGCCCATGATGGTGTCGCCGGGCTTGAGGAAGGCCAGAAACACGGCTTCGTTGGCGGAGGCGCCGCAGTGCGGCTGGACGTTGGCGGCGTCGGCGCCGAAGAGTTGCTTGATGCGGTCGATGGCCAGTTGTTCGGCGATGTCGACGAATTCACAGCCGCCGTAGTAGCGCTTGCCCGGATAGCCTTCGGCGTATTTGTTCGTCAGCTGGGTGCCCTGGGCGGCCATCACGGCCGGCGAGGCGTAGTTTTCGCTGGCAATCAGTTCGATGTGGTGTTCCTGGCGGGCGTTTTCGGCCTGGATGGCGGCGAACAGCTCGGGATCGGTTTGCTCGATGAGGATGTTGCGGTCGTACATGGTTTGGCAGTCTCGGGTGACGTGGACCCCACGCGCTCAGGGTGAGCGGCAGGGACTGCCCAGGCGAACGGCTGATCGCCCGCGAGACGGGCGGTGCGCTTCCCAGTGGTTGTCCCAGGCTGCAGAAGCTGGGGGGCCACGTCAGCGACCGGGATTCCGAAATCACGGAACAAACCCGGCGCCTATCGCCAGTTGCGCACGCTGCTAGTTTAGCCGAGGCGCTCACCTCGTGCCGATCCCGTTCACAGAGATCGGGTGAGTGAGCTCAGGATTGAACGGCGGGTGCTTCGTTCGGGGGCAGCGCCGGCGACGATGCTGCGGTGTCCGAGGGCACGGCCGGCACGGGTTCGGCGGGTGTGGCGGTTTCCGGGGCCGAAACCGGCAGGGACCGGTAGACCGGGAAAGTGGTGGGCATGGGTTTGCCCAGCGCCACGCTCTGGATGCGCAGATGCTCTGCCATTACCTTGTTGATGTAGTCGCTGCCGTCTGTCGTGATCGCGCCCACGTACAGTTTGAGGCCGCCTTCGATCGAGCCCGCGCGGCGGATGCAGTCTTGCAGTACCTGCACGCCGACGCGCAGATTGCTGACGGGGTCGAACGCAGCCAACTGGCCGCCGAAGCCGGCGTATTTGTCGGTGTGCACGCGTGTGAGCACCTGCATCAGGCCCTGGGCACCCACCGGGCTTTGGGCAAAGGGATTGAAGCGAGATTCGATGGCCATGACGGCCAGAATCAGTGTCGGATCCAACTGCGCCTTGCGGCCAATCTCAAAGGCCTCGGCCACCAGCACGCTCAGCGGCTCGGGTGCGACCCGGTATTTGCGGCTGAGCCAGTAAGCCACCTTGGCTTGGGGTTGCGGCAACTCGTGGGGCAGGGCGGCTGTTACGCGCTGGGCCGCCTCGGGTTCTGCCGGCGGCACAAAAGCCTGTTGGGCCTGTTCCTGGGCCGCTGCCGACTCTTGTCGCGCCAGCAGCCAGCCGAGCAGCCGGTCTTCGGCGCGATCACGCAGATCGCCATGGGCGGCCATCAGGATCAGGCCTGTGGCCAGGACAGTGCCCAGCAGGGCCATGCTGTTGCGGGTCACGTCCAGAAAGCCTTGGCAGACGTCCTGGGCGGCGGTTTGGATGGATTGGGCCAGGGAAGCAAGCGGGGCTTGCAGGCTCTGGCTCCGGCTCATCGCTGTCATGTCGTGCTCCTTTCGGGTCCTGTCGGCCGGTCTGGCTCGGCAGGGCTGATTGGGTCGCCATCGATCTGGACGGGCCTCATGGAGCCGGTCCATCGACTTAGCCGTATTCGGCAGCGGTGCGGGATAACCCGGGGATGGGTCAAAGCGGGCCGGATGATAGGGAGATTCAAATGTCAAGTCAATGATTTGGATACCGTTTAATATTTCTAAAAGTTATGTTTTTTTGGGGGTGATCTCATTCCTGTGGCGCGCTCGCCAGCATCCATGCGGCGTCGGGCGGAGGGGCGTGGATGGAGGCCTTTCGTCGGGTGTTCCCGGGCTGGGCGTCGCCCGCGGGACGGTGAGCCCAGTGCGGGCGGTCTGCCAGAGGCGGTCGATGCGCTGGCGTGAGTCCGACGCGACAGGCGGTTGTTGAGGTGGTTGAAACCGCCGCGGAATGGGCGTAATCTGGGGGTGCCTTGCAAGAGCGAGGCTTGTCCGGTCCCTCAGGCACGAAGTCTGAAACCGGAACCCCACGGGAGCAATCTCTTGCTTCCAGGCTGGCGAGGCATCCAACCCTCTCCGCCAAAACCGACGGCAAGTGCAGTTTGCCCGCCGTCAACCCCGGTGGGTTCAGCCCACCGGGGTTTCTTGTTTTGGGGGCTCCACGGGCGCTCGTTTCAGCAAGCCAGGCAATCCGCAGCGACAATAGCGGGTTGCTTCCTTTGCTCGACGTCTATCGAGCCCGTTGGTCTGCCCATCATGTCTCTGTTTTCCTTGCGCTCCAGAAACGGCGCACCCTCTGATCATTTACCTGCCGTGAACTCGCCCGCTGTCCCCAAAGCCTCTCCGTCCCATCCGCTGGATGCCGTCACCGGTGGTGCCTTTTCTGCGCCGACCTCGGGAGAGCGTGCCGCCCGGCTGCGCGAGTGGCTGGCCACGGACCCCGATCTGGAGGTGATGAACGAGGTGTTCAAAGAGATGTCGCACCGCGACCGGGGGGCGGCCAAGCCACTGAAGGAAAAACTGGACGAGCTCAAGCGGCAGAAGGCGCAGGAGCACATCGCCGCCGAATGGGCGCAAAAAGCACAGTCGCTGCTCGACCATCCGCGCATGAACCTGGCCGACGCCATGGCTTGGCAGCGCGACGCTGCGCGGGCAGGGGCGCCGCTGTCGCGCGAACCGTTGGTCGGGCTGAAACAGGCTTTGGCCGAGCGCATCAAGGCGGTGGAAGACTTGCAGCACCGCGTGCAGGTCGAACGCGAGGCCGCTGTGCTCTTGGCCCAGCGCATCGAGGTGCTCTCCACCAAACCTTGGCGCGAAGCGCAGCAGGTGGTGGAGGCTTTGCGTGCCGATGTCTCGGCGTGGCAGCAGCAGGTACAGGCATTGCCAACGGATGCGCACTGGGCCAGCGTCGAGACCAAGTTCCCTCCCATGCTGGAAGCCTCGCGCAGCCAGCTGCAGCTGGTGTGGGATGCTTTCGAGGCTGCGCTGGCGCAAGCCGTGGCGGCCGACGCCGATCCGCAAGCCCCCTTGCCCGCCGTGCCGGTGTGGGCGGATGAACTGCGTGTGGCACGCGGCGAGTCCGTGGTCGTTGCCGATGAGCGGGTTGCGCAGGATGCCCAGGTGGTGACGGAGCGCCGGGCCCAGGCTGAAGCCGAGGTGACCAAGGCCCTGACCCAGTTGGAGCGCGAACTGGCAGAAGGCCACGGCAAGGCCACTCCCAAAGTCGCCGCCGAGGCGCGGGGCCTGCTCAAGAGCCATGGGCGCCTGATCAGCCCGGCCCTTGAGGCCCGGGCGCAAGCATTGCTGGCGCAGGCTGGCGAACTCGAAGGCTGGCAGCGCTGGCGCGCCGACCAGTTGCGCGAAGAGCTGGTGGCCAAGGCGGAGGGGCTGCTCAAGGCGCCTGGGGGTCAGCGTCTGGGCGGCCGCAAGATGCAGGAAACGCTGCGTGGCCTGCGGGAGCAATGGAAGACCACCGATCAGGGCGGGGCCGCCAACCATGCTCTGTGGAAACGTTTCGATACCGCTTGCACCGAGGCGCACAAGGTGGTGGAGGCGTGGCTGTTGCAGGTGCGCCAGCAGGCGGACGCCAGCAAAGCCCAGCGGCAGGCCTTGATGGACGAGGTGCGTGCCTGGACCCAGGCCCATGCGCAGGATGAAGACTGGAAGCGCCAGGTGCGCGAGTTGCATGCCTTCGCCGAGCGCTGGCGCGAAGCTGGCCATCTGAGCGAGAAGGCGTTTGCCGATATCCAGCCGCAGTGGAAGACCGTCATGCACGAGGCCCATGCGCGCCTGGAGGCGGCGCAGGCGGCGAGTCTGGAGCGACGCCGGGCCCTCATTGACGAGGCGGTTGCGCTGGGTGCCGCGCCGATGTTGCGCATCGATGCGGTCAAGGTCTTGCAACAGCGCTGGCAGGCCGAGGCGCAGGCGGTGCCACTGGACCGCAAGCAGGAGCAGAAGCTGTGGGACGCGTTCCGCAAACCCATCGACGAAGCCTTTGCCCGCAAAAGCAGCGAACGCGAGAAGGTGGCGGCGGCGGTCAGCGCCCACGATCAGCGGGTGCTGGAGGCGGCCAAGGCGCTGGAAGCTGCGGCGAACGCGGGTGACGCCCAGCGCATCCGGGAAGCGCAACAGGCGCTGGAACAGGCCTTGAAGGGTCAGGCCGAGGCGGCGGCTGCCGCCCCGGCAGGTGCCGACGCCGCCGTGTCTGCCGGTTCGTCCGAAGCTTCGGAGGACACGCCGGCTGCGGTCGCCCCGTCGCAGCCGGCCCGCAAACTCGTGGCCATGCGCGGTGATGACCGTCCCGGCATGAAGAAGGCCGAACCGGCGGCGCGCGACGAGCGCCGGCCTGGCCGCGATCACCGGGGCGCGCGCGATGGTGGGCGGGCCCCGCGCGATGACGCCGGCTGGGGGCGCGCGCCTCGCGAGGCGCGGGGGCCGCGACTGGGCGATACGGCCTTCCGGGCCCAGCGTCAGGCGCAGGAACAGGCCGAACTGGCGCTGCGCAAGCTGGCGGCGCAGGCGCACGGCGAGGTGCTGACTCAGGTGCTTGGCGCCTGGGAGCACCGCGATGCCGAGGCGCTGCCTCCCGCGCAGGCCCTGGGCTCCCGGGTCCAGGCGTCGACGCGCTCGGCTTGGGCGCAGGCCATCGGCAAGGCGGCCGCCTCGGGTGAGGGGGCTGAAGCGTTGTTGCGTCTGGAAATGGCCGCTGAGGTGCCGACGCCCGCCGAACACATCGGAGCCCGTCGCCAGTTGCAGTTGCAACTGCTGACCCGGCGCAATGAGCCGGGCCCCGCTGACACCTGGCCGCAGGATGTTGCCCGTGTGCTGTCATCGGCGCACGATGGTCCCGCCGCCAAGCGCCTGCAGGCCGCTCTCAAGGTGTTGCTGCGGCGCTGAAGCGGAAGAAGCCGTCGTAGAGTTCCCGCAGGGGCGGAAACTCTGCAGTGAAGCGCTCACGGTTCACGAAATAGGCTTCGCTGGTCACGGCGAAGAACTCCGCCGGGTCCTGCGCCGCGTACGCGTCGAGCCAGGGGCGCTCGCCGCCGAAACGCTCGGCCAGAGCGACGGCCTCCCGGAATTCGGCATAGGCCTTCTGCATCGTGGTCCGCCAGCGCTGGCGGGCGGCGGTGTCGGAAGGACTGTCCAGAAACCCCTTGAACAGTGGCGGCGCCCCGTCAGGGTGCTGTCCACGGGGCATGGCCCGCATGTCCATCTTGTGCACGAACTCGTGGATCACCACATTCGTGCCGTGGGCGGCCACGGTCGGTGCTTCGGCCACGGCCGTCCAGGCCAGCATCACCGGGCCGCGGTCCATGGCTTCACCCGCCAGGGCCTCCTGATAACGGTGCACCACGCCAGCCCCATCGGTCACTTCGCGGCGCGCCAGGGCTGCGCCCGGCTGGACCACGATGCCGACGAAATCGTCGTACCAGTCAAGCGCTTGCAAAGGGTGCGCCAGTGGCTGGCCATCGGGGCGGACCACATGCAGCAGCGGCAGACAGGCCTGGGCCGCGATGGCCAGGGCCATGGTGTCATTGACCACCAGGCCATGGGCGCCGTGGAACTCTTTTTCTTGCAGGAATTGCCCGCTCAGCAGGCGCAGGCGGGTCTGGTCGTCGGCCGGCAGCGCCGCCAAAAAGGGGTGTGTGCCCAGGGTGTGGCGCCAGAACCGATCGGCAATGGGCGGGGCCGGGCGGATGCGGCGTGGCAACCAGGATTGGAGGGCGCGCCAGAGTGGCTGTAGAGGGGAAGGGGGCATGGCGCGCAGGTGGTGGCGGAGGGGCCGGATTCAACCGCCGTCGGGAAACAGGGACAGGCGCTGCACGCTGTCAGCGCGCAGGCGCAGCACTTCGGCACGGGGTGGGTGTGCGCCGGCATCCCAGTCGCTGAGCACCCATCTTTCGCAGCCGCCGCCTAGGTCGTGGCGAGCGGGGCGGTGTGTGTGGCCATGGATCAGGTGCCGGGATCCGGCGGCGGCCAGCCATTCCCGCGCGGTGGCGCTATCCACGTCGGCCCAGAGGGCGGCATCAAGCCCGTGTTCGCGTTTGCGGGCCTCGCTGCGTGCGCGCAGGTCGCGCGCGAAGGCTTCGCGATCAGCCAGGGGGCGGACCAGAAATGCTGTCTGCCAGCGGGCGCTGCGCACCTCGGCACGGAAACGCTGGTAGTCGTGGTCATCGATGCACAGCGCATCACCATGGCTCAGCAGCCAGGGCTGACCGGCCCATTCGAGCCGGGTCGGGTCTGCCAGGCCGGTCATGCCGCAAGCTTCCAGGCCGGCAGTGCCCAGCAGGAAGTCGCGGTTGCCCGCCATGAAAAAGACCGGGGTGTGTGCCGCAAAGGCGCTGAGCCGATGGGCGCAGTCCTGGAGGAAAGCCCGTTCGCCTTCCGGCGGGGCCGTCAAGGCATCGTCACCGACCCAGACCTCGAACAGGTCGCCCAGGATAAAAAGCGCGTCGCCACGCTGATCGGCGGGGGTGTCGAGGTAGCGGCAGAAGGCGGCGAAGGTGGCCGGGTCGGCCGCATGCAGATGCAGGTCGGCGATGAAATCGACCGCCTGCCAGTGCGCAGGGGCGCGCCACTGGTTCAGGCGGTCGTTCATGGAAAGGCTGGAGGCGTGGTGCTGATCAGAGCGCCACAGCCTTTTCGATCACCACGTCTTCCTTGGGCACGTCGTCGTGGAAACCGCGCCGACCCGTGCTCAGGCCTTCGATTTGCTTGACGATGTCAGTGC
Source organism: Hydrogenophaga electricum (assembly GCF_030160815.1). Taxonomy (NCBI): domain Bacteria; kingdom Pseudomonadati; phylum Pseudomonadota; class Betaproteobacteria; order Burkholderiales; family Comamonadaceae; genus Hydrogenophaga; species Hydrogenophaga electricum. Next base: position 64,084 of record NZ_BSPB01000001.1, read on the forward strand.
CGCCAGTGACCTTGCCGAAGACGGCGTAGCCCCAACCTTGGGCGCTGGGGGCCGTGTGGTTGAGGAAACCGTTGTTGGCCACGTTGATGAAGAACTGCGCCGTTGCCGAGTGCGGATCGCTGGTGCGGGCCATGGCGATGGTGTAGAGGTCGTTCTTCAGGCCGTTGTTGGCTTCGTTGTTGATGGGCTTGTCGGTGCCCTTCTGGTTCATGCCGGGCTCGAAGCCGCCGCCCTGGATCATGAAGCCGGGGATCACACGGTGGAAGATCGTGTTGTTGTAGTGGCCCTTGTTCACATAGGACAGAAAGTTCTCGGTGGACAGGGGCGCCTTTTCAGCGTCCAGTTCCAGCGTGATCACGCCTTTGCCGGCGATGTGCAGTTCGACTTGCGGATTGGCCATGTTCAGTTCTCCAGGGTGGCTTTGAGGATGGTGACGGTGGTCTTGGGCACGTCGGTCGGGAACGGGCCGCCCGCGCCCGTGGGCACGTCCTTGATCTTGTTGACCACATCCATGCCGGCAATGACCTTGCCGAACACGGTATAGCCGAACAGTTGCCCGGCACCCAGGAGGCGTGCGCGGGGCACGTTCTGGTAGACCTGCCCGCCGTATTCGAAACGCGGCACCGGGTCGCCAGGAGGGATCGGTGTCGGGTCGAGGAAGGGATTGTCCTTCACATTGATGAAAAACTGGGCCGACGCGGAATGCGGGTCGTTGGTGCGCGCCATCGCCAGGGTGCCGACCACGTTGCGGGGGCCGCCTTTTTCCAGCGCAGCCTGGCCTTCATGGGTGATGGGCGCGCGCGTGGGTTTCTGCCGGAATTTGGCGTCAAAACCGCCGCCCTGGATCATGAAATTACCGATGACGCGGTGGAAGATCGTGCCGTCATAGTGCTTGTCACGCACGTACTGCAGGAAGTTCTCAACGGTCTTGGGGGCTTTGTCCGGATAGAGCTCGACGACGATGTCGCCAAGGTTCGTGCTGATGCGGACTTTGGGGTGGGCCGGTTGCGCGAGTCCCGGCAGACTGTGCGCCAAGAGCACAACGCCCGCCGACAGCACCATCAGGTACCGGCGGATGGGGGAGAAAACCATCAGATGTTTCCTTCGTAGAAGATTTTCCACTGGCCGTTTTCGTGTGACCAGTACTGGCGGCGCGTTGTCCCTCGACCTTGGCCGGCAGGCACTTCGCCGAAGGTCACCACCATGGTGTCATCGCTGTCGCGCCAGCGCAGCAGGGAAATGTCGCGCAAGGACAGCTCTCGGGAGCCTGTCGCCTGGACTTCTTTTTCCACCCGGGGCCACCACTGGGCGAGATCACGGCCCTGGCTCTGAAAGCGTTCGGAATAGAAGGTCTTGAGTTGCTCGATCTGGCCGCGGCTCTTGGTCTGGCGCCAGGCCTCCAGGGCCGATTCGAACTGGGTGCGATCGGTGTCGAGGGCATCGGGACGGACCCATTGCAGTTCGGACGCGATCACCACCGGCGTGGTTCGGATTTGCACCGTCGACAGAATGTGGGTGAAATCGGCGTTGGACACCACCACGCAACCTTCGGATGCCAGCGGCGCGCGGGCGTACTGTTCGCTGGGGGTGCCGTGCAGCCAGATGCCGCTGCCGGTCTTGCCCCGTTGCAGGTCGAGCGCATTGGGGTAGTTGAGGGGCAAGGCCCCCACGCCGTACAGATCGGGCAACGACTTGGGGTTCAGCGTGCTGGTGATGTAGTACACCCCCAGAGGCGTCCTCAGATCGCCTTCGAATTGCTTTTCGACGCCCCCCGTGCCGACCGAGATGTAGTAGTCTGCCACCAACTTGAGGCGGGCCTGGGCTGGTTTGCCGTTGCTGGCCGGCGGGCTTGTGTTCTCGAACAGGTACAAGCGCGAGCGCGAAGCATCAACCGCAATCGCATGGCGGCTTTGCGGCGACAAGGCCAGGAACTGTGCCGGGATGCTGCCCTCCGGTGGGCGTTCGGTGAGGGCGAGCAGGCGCCGTCGCGACTCTTCCCGCAGGATGCTGAGCTGTTGCGCAGCCAGTTGTGCTTTGGTGTCGGGCACATCGCCCAGTTGCCTGACCGGCCGCGCATGCACGCTGAGCAGGTCACCAAGCACCAACTGGGCCAGTTGGAAGTTGGGGTGGTCGCGAACCAGGGACTCGGCCTCTGCGAGCGCGGTGCGGTGATCACCCTGGCCAATCAACTGGTAGATATGAATGAGCCTGGCTTCCCCGCGACCCAGTGTGGTGCCGATCTGCTGCTGCAGCGGAGCCGACAAAGGGGTTCTGAGCAAACCGCCGCGCACGGCGGGCGTGGGTGCGCTGCCGTCCGACACCGCGGCCTGGACTTTGGCCAGGGCATTGTCCAGGAGGGAACCGGTGTCCGTGGCGGGAGGGGCCGTTGCTCCGCCTTCAGCGCGGTTGGCCAGAAAGAGGTACGCAGCTACACCGCCCGCGGCCAGCAGGCCGAGCAATGCAGCACCCCATGCGCGGAGGTTCCAAGTTCGACGGCGAGAGCCAGGACGCCACTCGCGCCCAGCAAAGCCCGGGGCAATCTGGGCGTGGCCGCGTTGAAAGAACCGGGGGCCGGCCATCAGGAACCGGTGGATTCGCGCAGGATCAGCCAGCGGTTGCCGCTTTTGACCATTTCCAGTGTCTTGCGGCTGGACACATTGGTGGCGTCGGAGCGGTAGGTCTGGTGGAAACGTGCCGTGGCGCGATCGCCGTTGACGTTCACGTCCAGATCGTTGATGCCCACTTCGATGCGGGAGCGGGGAACGATGCGCGAGCGGCGCTCGCTTTCCCAGTCTTTGCGGGACTGGCCACCAGTGGGCGTGAAGTTGGGAGCGTAGGCGCCCAGGTAACCGGACATGTTCTTGTTGGACCAGGCCTTGGCCCAGGCTTCCACGGCGGCTTCAACATCGCCCTGTGCGCCGGGGGTGGGTGCAGCGGGCACCGGCGCTGGTGTGGGCGGTGCGGCAGGTGCGGCCGCTACGGGCGCCGGAGCTGCTGCGGGCGTGGCCGGCTTGGCCGCCGCTTGCTGGCTCGCCGGTGCGGCAGCAGCCGGTTTGACGCCCTTGGCATCGGCCGCAAACAGCGTGCGAATGAGGTTCAGCTTGGGCGAGACGGCGGTGTTGTTCGAGTCGAGTTGCAGCGCCTTGCTGTACGCCTGGCTGGCCAGTTTGGCGTACACATCACCCAGGTTTTCGTGCGCCGTGGCGTAGCTCGGGTTGGTGCGGATGGCCATTTCCAGTGCTGCACGCGCCTTGTCGAACTGGCTCTGGCCGGCGTACAGCACCGCGAGGTTGTTGTAGGGCTCGGGCAGTTCGGGGAAGTCCTGCGTCAGCTGGGTGAATGTGGTCACGGCGTCGGTCGTCTTGCCGGACTCGGTCTGGATGACGCCTTTCAGGAAGCGCATCTGGGGATCTTTGGGCTTGCCGGCCAGGTATTGGTCGACCTTGGTCAGGGCGTCACCGAGCTGCCCGGCCCGCACCAGTCGGTTGACCTCGGCATAGTCGTCCGGCTGGGCCTGGGCGGTGGCGCACAGAAAGGCCGTGGCCACGGCGATGGCTGCTCGCTGCGCGGTGGTGCGCCAGGCCGCGCCGGCCAGAGGGGCAGAAGCGGAAAGGAGGGGGGTCGCTGGAGTGGTCATGGAGCCTCGTGTCAACGAATTGGGGTGGGCAAACGCAGACAATCTCGGGTTGAAGGAGGGCGCGCCGCGGTAGATGCCGCCGGGGCCTGCTGGATATACTGTTCCATTGTATCTGAGGGGTGTAGTGCCAATGGATGCAGTTCCCGCATTCTGAGCTCCGCATTCCCCGGCTTTCCGGGTCGAAGGTCCTGCCTTCGATGACACCACCGCTGATCCATCCCGCTTCCCGTTTCAGAACACCGCCATCGCCTGCGCTGATGGTGGTTTGTCGATCGTTTTCATGTCTCTGCAAATTTACAACACGTTGACCCGCCGGATGGAGGTTTTCAGGCCTTTGGAGCCCGGCCATGTGCGCATGTATGTGTGCGGCATGACCGTTTATGACCTGTGCCACCTCGGCCACGCCCGTTCCATGCTGGCGTTCGACGTGGTGCAGCGTTGGCTCAAGGCCAGTGGCTATCGCATGACCTATGTCCGCAATGTGACGGATATCGACGACAAAATCATCGCGCGCGCGCTCAAGAACGGCGAGACGATCACGGCCCTGACCGACCGCATGATCGCGGCGCTGCACCAGGATGCCGATGCCCTGGGTGTCGAGCGACCGACCCACGAGCCGCGTGCCACCGCGTATGTGCCGCAGATGCTCGACATCGTGCGCCGCCTGGAAGACCGGGGCCTCGCCTACCGCAGCCCCCATGGCGACGTGAACTACGCGGTGCGCAAGTTTCCGGGGTATGGCAAGCTCTCGGGCAAATCGCTGGACGACCTGCGTGCCGGGGAACGTGTGGCCGTGGACGACGGCAAGCAGGATCCGCTGGACTTCGTGCTCTGGAAGGCCGCCAAACCCGACGAGCCGGTGGAGGCCCAGTGGGACAGTCCCTACGGCAGCGGTCGACCCGGCTGGCACATCGAATGCTCGGCCATGAGCTGCCAGATGCTGGGCGAAAGCTTCGACATCCACGGTGGTGGAGCCGATTTGCAGTTTCCGCACCACGAGAACGAGATTGCCCAGAGCGAAGGTGCCACGGGTCAGCCACTGGCCCGTTTCTGGATGCACAACGGCTTCGTGCGGGTCGACAACGAGAAGATGTCCAAGAGCCTGGGCAACTTCTTCACCATCCGCGAAGTGCTGGAGAAATACGACGCCGAGACCGTGCGCTTCTTCGTGCTGCGCGCGCATTACCGCAGCGCGCTCAACTACAGCGACGCGCACCTCGATGACGCCCGGGCGGCGCTCAAGCGGCTGTACACGGCGCTGGCTGGTGCAGGCCCGGCGGTTGACGCCGCCATCGACTGGCAGCAGCCTTTGGCGGCCCGCTTCAAGGCGGCGATGGACGAGGATTTCGGCACGCCCGAAGCGGTGGCGGTGCTCTTCGACCTGGCGTCGGAAGTCAATCGCAGCAAGGCGCCCGAACTCGCCGGTTTGTTGCGTGCGCTGGGCGGGGTGCTGGGCTTGCTGCAACAGGACCCGGCCACCTACCTCCAGGCCGGCGGTGCGGGCGAAGGGTTGGATGAAGTGGCCATTGCCGGGCAGATTGCGGAGCGCGCCGCCGCCAAGGCTGCGAAGAATTTTGCCGAAGCCGATCGCATCCGCCAGGCGCTGCTGGTGCAAGGCATCGTGCTCAAAGATGGCCCCGCGGGCACCACCTGGGAGCGCCACTGATGGCCACCGCCACTTTGCCCGAGGTCGGCGCCGATGCTCCCTTGTACTGGCAGGAGGCCTGCCGCCATCTGATGAAGCGCGACCGGGTGATGAAAAAACTCATCCCCCAATACCCGGGCGCCTGCCTCCAGTCGCGTGGTGATGCGTTCATCACCCTCGCGCGCAGCATCGTGGGCCAGCAGATTTCGGTGAAGGCCGCCCAGTCGGTGTGGGACCGGTTCGAGAAGCTGCCACGCAAGCTGACGCCGGCTCACGTGCTCAAGCTCAAGGTCGACGACATGCGCGCGGCCGGCCTCTCGGCGCGCAAGGTGGAGTACCTGGTCGACCTGGCGCTGCACTTTGCCAACAACCAGGTGCACGTGGCCGACTGGGCCAGCATGGACGATGAGGCCATCGTGGCCGAGCTGGTGGCGATCCGCGGCATCGGCCGATGGACGGCCGAAATGTTCCTGATCTTCCATCTCATGCGCCCGAATGTGCTGCCGCTGGACGACATCGGTCTGCAGAACGGCATCAGCCGGTGCTACTTTTCGGGCGAGCCGGTCAGCCGTTCGGAGATTCGCGAGGTCGCCGGCTCCTGGGCGCCGTTCTGCAGCGTCGCCACTTGGTATATTTGGCGCTCGCTGGACCCGTTGCCGGTGAGTTACTGAGGCCCGATCGGGCTTCTTTTTTGCATCCCGGACGCCGTTCACGCTAAGACCAAAGGAGTTTCACCTTGGCCAAAAGAACCTTTCTCGACTTCGAGCAGCCCATTGCCGAACTCGAGGGCAAGATCGAAGAGCTGCGCTACGTGCAGACCGAATCGGCTGTCGACATCTCGGCCGAAATCGAACAGCTGTCTGGCAAGAGCCTGCAGCTGACCAAGGACATCTACAGCAGCCTCACGCCCTGGCAGATCACCAAGATCGCCCGGCACCCGGATCGGCCCTACACGCTGGACTATGTGCGCGACTGTTTCACGCATTTCCAGGAACTGCACGGTGATCGCCATTTCGCCGACGACCTGGCCATCGTCGGGGGGCTGGCCCGTTTCAATGGGCAGCCCTGCATGGTCATCGGCCACCAGAAGGGGCGCGACACCAAGGAGCGCACCGCGCGCAACTTTGGCATGACCAAGCCCGAGGGCTACCGCAAGGCGCTGCGCCTGATGAAGCTGGCTGAAAAGTTCAAGCTGCCGGTGTTCACCTTCGTGGACACGCCGGGCGCCTACCCGGGCATTGACGCCGAGGAGCGTGGCCAGTCCGAAGCCATCGGCCGCAACATCTTCGAGATGGCGCAGCTGGAAGTGCCCGTCATCTCCACCATCATCGGTGAAGGCGGCTCTGGCGGCGCGCTGGCCATCGCCGTGGCCGATCAGGTGTTGATGCTGCAGTACTCCGTCTATTCGGTCATCAGCCCGGAAGGGTGTGCTTCCATTCTCTGGAAGACCAGCGACCGCGCCAGCGACGCTGCCGAAGCCCTGGGCATCACCGCGCACCGACTCAAGGCGCTGGGCCTGGTCGACAAGATCGTGAGCGAGCCCGTGGGCGGCGCGCACCGCGACCACAAGCAGATGGCTGCCTTCCTCAAGCGCGCGCTGGGCGACGCCTGGCGCCAGGTGGCGGACCTCAAGGTCAAAGAGCTGCTTGATCGGCGCTACCAGCGCATCGACAGCTACGGCCGCTTCACCGACACCAAGGCCGACACCAAAGACAAGCGCTGAGGCGCTGTCGCCACCGTGGCACCTGTGGCCAACAGCGCGCCAGGCGACGCATCTTCTCCTGGCGCGGCGGCACTCGTAGCGTGGGGCGCTCGATGGTTGCCCGATCCGCTGGCTGCGCCGGTGGCCGTGGCTTTCAGTGCCGGGGCGGACTCCACCGCGCTGTTGCTGGCGGCGCACACCCTCTGGCCGGGGCAGGTCTTGGCACTGCACGTGCACCATGGCCTGCAAGCCGCTGCCGACGACTTTGAAGCGATGGCCCTTCTCACAGGTCGGGCCTTGGGCATCCCGGTGCACGTCTGCCGGCTGGATGCGCGCGCGCAGCCCGGCCAAAGCCCTGAGGACGCGGCGCGTCAATACCGCTACCGCGCGCTGGCCGACATGGCCCGGCAGCGCGGTGCCGGCTGTGTGTTGCTGGGCCAGCATGCCGACGACCAGGCCGAGACCCTGATGCTGGCGCTGGCGCGGGGAGCCGGTCTGCCGGGATTGGCCGGGATGCCCGAACGCTTCGAGCGCCATGGGGTGGTGTTTGGCCGCCCCTGGCTGGGCGTGTCGTCGGCCAGCTTGCGCGCTTGGCTGGTGGCGCGGAGGCAGGCGTTTGCCGATGATCCGAGCAACGCCGATCCGCGCTTCACGCGCAACCGCATCCGGGCGCATCTGCTGCCGGCCTGGGCACAGGACTTTCCCGCCTGGCGCGAGACCTTGGCGCGCAGCATGCGCCACATCGCGCAGGCCCAGGGGCTGTTGGACGAGCTTGCTGCCGAGGACCTGCAGGGCACGGGTGTGCCGCCCGCCATCGGGGCGCTGCAAGCCCTCTCGCGTCCGCGCCAGGCCAACCTGCTGCGGCACTGGTTGCGGCGGCACGAGGCGGTGGCGCCGAGCGAGGTCCAGTTGGACGCGCTGCTGTTGCAGATCGATGCCTGCCGCACGCGCGGCCACCGCATCCACCTCAAGGTGGCCGACGGTCAGGTGCAGCGCGACGGCGATCGGCTGCGTTTCGACCGGTCGGTATAATCCCAAGGTTTTGCCTCTCGCTGTTTGCCGGAGTTCGCCCGGTGTTTTGGCGGGGCTTTGCGGTTCTTCCCGGCGATTTCCGGGGCGTCCGGCACCGGGCCCGGTGCGCGGGCCTCGGGGGATGTGTCGGACATCCTCTCCCAACCTGTTCCTTCCCGATGGCATTGATAGTTCACAAGTACGGCGGCACCTCCATGGGGTCGACCGAGCGCATCCGCAATGTGGCCCGGCGCGTGGCCAAGTGGCACAAGGCCGGTCACCAGATGGTCGTGGTGCCCAGCGCCATGAGCGGCGAGACCAACCGCCTGCTGGCCCTGGCCAAGGAAGTGGCCCCGGAAAAGCCGGGCAAGGCCTATGGGCGTGAACTCGACATGCTGGCCGCCACGGGCGAGCAGGCATCGTCGGCGCTGCTGGCGATCGCGCTGCAGGCCGAAGGCATTGAGGCGGTGAGCTACGCGGGCTGGCAGGTGGCCATCAAGACCAACGACGCTTACACCAAGGCCCGCATCGAGTCGATCGAAGATGCGCGCGTGCGCGCTGACCTGGCTGCGGGCAAGGTGGTCATCGTCACCGGCTTCCAGGGCGTGGATCCTGACGGCAACATCACCACGCTGGGCCGCGGCGGCAGCGATACGTCTGCCGTGGCCGTGGCCGCAGCGATGAAGGCGGCCGAATGCCTGATCTATACCGATGTGGACGGCGTCTACACGACCGATCCGCGCGTGGTGCCGGAAGCGCGTCGTCTGGAGCGTGTCAGCTTCGAGGAAATGCTGGAGATGGCCAGCATGGGCTCCAAGGTGCTGCAGATCCGCTCGGTGGAGTTTGCGGGCAAGTACAAGGTGCCTCTGCGCGTGCTGTCCAGCTTCACGCCCTGGGACATCGACCTGAACGAAGAAGCCAGCTCTGGCACCCTGATCACTTTCGAGGAAGACGAAGATATGGAACGAGCCGTTGTTTCCGGCATTGCCTTCAACCGTGACGAAGCCAAGGTGTCCGTGCTGGGCGTGCCCGACAAGCCGGGCATTGCCTACCAGATCCTGGGTGCGGTCGCCGGGGGCAACATCGAGGTCGACGTGATCATCCAGAACCTGAGCAAGGACGGCAAGACCGACTTCTCGTTCACGGTGAACCGCAACGATTACCAGAAGACGCTGGACCTGCTCAAGACCCAGGTGGTGCCGTCGCTGGGCGCCGCCGACGTGGTGGGCGACACGCGCATCTGCAAGGTCTCCATCGTCGGTATCGGCATGCGCAGCCATGTGGGCGTGGCCAGCCGCATGTTCAAGTGCCTGAGCGACGAGGGCATCAACATCCAGATGATCTCCACCTCCGAAATCAAGACTTCGGTGGTGATCGACGAGAAGTACATGGAGCTGGCCGTGCGCGCCTTGCACCGCGAGTTCGATCTGGACAAGACCATCGACACCATCGCCGAGTAAAAGGGAAACGTGCCGCAGACAGCGGCACTTCGCAGAAAGTGCCTTCAGTTGAGGCATAATATGCGGCTCCGGAGCGATGACCGAGTGGCCGAAGGTGCTCCCCTGCTAAGGGAGTATGGGGTGTAGAGCCTCATCGAGGGTTCGAATCCCTCTCGCTCCGCCATACAAAAAGCCCAAGTGAATCCACTTGGGCTTTTTTCTTGGCGCATATCCACCGGGAGCAAGGCATGAACAGGTGTGTGGGATGGGGCATGGCGATGGCGGCTGCCTGGGCCCTGGCCGGATGCGGCATGGAGGCCGCCGGCAGCGCGGCCACCGCAGCCGCTCTCAAGCAGCAGGAACTGGAGCAAGGCAAGGCCACGCAGAAGGTGGTCGAGCAGCAGTTGCAGGACGCGTTGCAGCAAGGCACCGACCGGTTGCAGAAGCTGGATCAGGAAGCCGGGCAGTGACTGCGCAGGGCTGATTCCCGGTCAGCACTGCGGGCTGTAGCCCGAGCGACCGCCTGGCCACCCAGCGCGCGGTGACAATCGCCCCCCATGGCTTCTTCTGCTCGCTCGATTTCTGCCGCCGCGTTCGCCACCTTGTTGCTCATCGCCCTGATGATGGGCGCCAACCACGTGGCGGCCCGCCTGGCGTTCAACGATGGCGTCAATGTGGCGACGGCGGTGCTGTTTCGCAGCACGGTGACCGCTGCGGTGGTGCTGGCCGTGGTGGTCGGCTATCGACTCCCGTGGCGGACCGATGCGCGGCAGCGCCGTGCGCTGCTGATCGTGGGCGGGCTGATCGGCGCCCAGAGCCTGTGCCTGTATTCCGCCGTTGCCCGCCTGCCGGTGGCGCTGGCCTTGCTGGCTTTCAATTCCTACCCCTTTTGGACCGCCTTGTGGGCGCGCGTGGTGTACGGCGAGCGGCCGGACCGTCGCGTCCTGATGGCCATGCCCGTGCTGCTGCTGGGTCTGGCGCTGGCGCTGGACGTGTCCGGTGCGGCTTCTGGGTTGGGCGCTGCCGACCACTGGGGGCGCATTGGCGCGGGCGTGGCGTTCGCGCTGACCGCGGCGGCGAGCTTCGGCCTCGCGCTGGTGATCATCCAGCACGGCACGGCCGGGGTGGATGGGCGGGTGCGCACCGCAGCCACCATGGCGCTGGTGGCGCTCATGGCGCTGGTCGGGGTGATGGCGCAGGGCGGGCCCGCGCTGCCGGCATCGGCCGTGGGCTGGTGGGGACTGGTGGGGCTGACGGTGCTTTACGGCACGGCCTTCACGATCATGTTTACCGTGTTGCCCCGGCTGGGTGTGGTGGGCAATTCGGCGATCATGAATGTGGAGCCCATCTTTGCGCTTGTGCTGGCCTGGGCCGTGCTGGGGCAGACCATCGCCGCGGTGCAGGTCGCCGGCGGGCTGATCGTGGTCGCCGCGGTGATGTGGCTGGGGCTGCGGCGCGCCTGAACGGCGCTCAGGCGTCGCCGTCGATCGAGGCGCTCCAGCGGTCGTTCCAGTCGGTGCGGCCGCGCAGGGTGTCGATGTCGCGCCGGTCGCGTTTGGTGGGGCGCCCCTGCGTTTGCGCCAGGGCCGGTTCGGGGGCGAGCCGGCGGCGCTCGGCCGCCGCTTCGCGTGCCAGGCGCGAAGCTTCCGTTTCTTCGTACAGCAGGGCCGCAACCGGTGCCGGCCCGCGCGTGGTGCTTACCGCCCTGACGATGACGATGCGTACCACGGTGCCGATGCGCACCTCCACCGTGTCGCCGGCGCGCACTTCACGCGCAGGCTTGGCGATCTGTTCGTTCACGCGTACACGGCCCTTGTCGATTTCGTCGCAGGCCAGGCTGCGGGTCTTGTAGAAGCGGGCGGCCCAGAGCCATTTGTCCAGGCGCAGGCGGGCTGAGTCGGGTGCGGTGGTGGGTGGGTTCATGCGCGCAAGGGCAGTGGGATCAGACGGATATTGCCACGGAGCGGGGCAGGCGCACGACCGCGTCCAGGCCCTGCACCTGGCCGCGCTGCGTGCGGTTGATCAGCTCGATGCTGCCGTGCAGCGACTGCACGATGCCCTGGCAGATGGCGAGCCCCAACCCCGAGCCCGCTTCGCCCGGGCGTGGGCTGGCGCCGGTGGCGAAGGGCTGGAACAGCCGCTCGCGCTGGGCATCGGCGATGCCCGGGCCATCGTCGCTGATGGTCAGTGCCACGGTGTGCGGATCGCTCACCAGGTGCACGCCCAGCCGTGCGCCCGGCGGTGACTGCTTGATGGCGTTGTGCAGCAGGTTGCGGGTGAGTTCGCGCAACGCCCATTCGTGCGAGCGCACGGGTGCGGGCGCCGTCGCCGTGAGCGAAAAGTCCAGCCCCTGATTGGCCACCAGCGGGGCCAGATCCAGGGCCACCTGGCGCACGGTTTCGGCCCAGTCGGTGTCGGGCACCTCGTCGCGTTGCTGGCGCAGCTGTTCCACCTTGGCCAGGGCCAGCATCTGGTTGGCCAGTTCGGTGGCGCGGTCGACGGTGTGGGCGATTTCTTCCAGGGCCTGCGGCGCGGGCAGGTCGCCGCGCCGGGCCGATTGCACCTGGGCCTTGAGCACGGCCAGCGGCGTGCGCAGCTGGTGCGAGGTGTCGCGCACAAAGCGCTTCTGGTGGTCCAGCAACTGGGACAGCCGCTCCATGTGCTGGTTGGTCGCCGCCAGCAGGGGGTGCAGCTCGCGCGGGGCGTCTTCCAGCGGCAGGGGCGAGAGGTCGTTGTCGCTGCGCGCGGCCAGCGCGTGGCTGAGCTGCCGCACGGGCCGGGTGGCGCGCTGCACGACGAAGACCACCACCATGGCGATCACCAGCACCAGCACGGCTTGCCGTCCCAGGGTGTCGACCAGGATCTGGCGCGCGAGTGTCTCGCGCAGCTCCAGGGTCTCCGCCACCTGGATGGTGGCCATGCCGTGGCCCGCCGCACCGGCCACGGGCTGCAGCAGCACGGCCATGCGCACGGGGGTGTCGCGGTAGCGCGTGTCGTAGAAGTGGACCAGCGCCGCGTAGATGTTCTGGTCGGGCAGGTTGGCCCGGGGCGGCGGCAGGTCGGCGAAGCCGGAAACCATTTCGCCGGCAAAGCCGTTGACGCGGTAGTACAGGCGGCTGCGGTTGTCGGCCTCGAAGGCTTCCAGGGCCGAATACGCCACCGAAGCCTGCAACTGCGGGCCTTGCTCGGATGGGCTGACCTCCAGGTCTTCGCCAAGCGATTTGGCGGTGGCCAGCAACGTGCGGTCGTAGGCGGTGTTGGCCGCAGCCTGGGCCTGGCGGTAGAGCACCACGGTGTTGAGCACCAGGAAGCCGAACACCGGCAGCAGGATGCCCAGCAGCAGCGTGCGCCGCAGCGACCGGGGTGTGCGGGGCCGGGCGAGGATCACGGGGACGCCCGCAGCAGGTAGCCCAGGCCCCGCAGCGTGACCAGTTGCGCGCCGGTGTGGGCGATCTTCTTGCGCAGCCGGTAGGCCACCACCTCGATGGCTTCGGGCAGGGCCTGGCTTTCGCCGGGAAACACCAGTTCGAACAGGCGCTCTTTCGCGATGGCCTGACCCGGGCGTGCCAGCACGGCGCGCAGCAGGGCCAGTTCGCGCGGGGCCAGTTCCATGGGCTGACCGTCGTGATAAACGGCACCGCTGTCCCGGTCGATCTGCATGCCGCACCAGGCGGCCTGTGGCAGGGCCGGTGCCTGTGCCGCGTCGGCCGTGGGCGTGGCACGGCGCACCAGGGCGCGCACGCGGGCTTCGAGTTCGTCGAGGTCGAACGGCTTGGGCAGGTAGTCGTCGGCACCGGTGTTCAGGCCGATGATGCGGTCGCCGACGGTGCCGCGCGCGGTGAGGATGATCACTGGCGTGCGCAGGCCGGCGGCGCGCGCGTCGCCGAGCACCTGCAGGCCGTCGCGGCCGGGAAGACTCAGGTCGAGCAGCACCGCATCGGGCTGGCAGGCCTGCCACTGGGCCAGGGCCTGCTGCCCGTCGCTGCAGGTTTGCACCTGCATGCCGCGGCGCTCCAGCGTGCGCTGCAGGGTGGTGCGCATTGCCAGGTTGTCTTCGATCAGGAGCAGCTTCATCCGGGGGCGATTATGGGGACGCCTTCCGGGGTTTTCGGGATCAGGGTTTGTCCTAGGGCGATCGACAGCCGATTGACAGCGGCCGACAGGAACATCGCGCCTGTCAGTTCGCCGTGCCGTTTCGGCCCACACCAAGGAGACTCCCCATGCGTCGCGACACTTTCCTCAAATCCCTGGCCGCTCTGGCCGCCGCTGGTGCTTTGCCGCCGGCTGCCTGGGCCAGTGCCAACCTGAAGATGATGATTCCCGCCAACCCCGGCGGTGGCTGGGACGGCACGGGCCGGGCCCTGGGCGACGCGCTGCGCGATGCGGGCGTGGCGTCGTCGGTCACGTTCGAGAACAAGGGCGGCGCGGCCGGCGCCATCGGCCTGGCGCAGTTCTTCAACGCCAGCAAGGGCGACCCGAACGCGCTGATGGTGATGGGGGCGGTGATGCTGGGCGGCATCATCACCGGCAAGCCGCCGGTGTCGATCACGCAGCTCACGCCCATCGCGCGGCTCACCACCGAATACAACGTGTTCGTGCTGCCGGCGAATTCGCCGTTCAAGAGCATGAAGGAGGTGGTCGAGCAGCTCAAGAAGGACCCGGGCAGCGTCAAGTGGGGGGGCGGCTCGCGCGGTGCGACCGAACACATCGCGGCCGCGCAGATTGCGCAACTGGTGGGGGTGTCGGCCGCGAAGATCAACTACGTGCCGTTCCGGGGCGGTGGCGAAGCGGTCGCGGCCATTCTGGGTGGCAACGTGACCATCGGTGGCAGCGGCTACAGCGAATTCCAGCCCTACATCGAAAGCGGCAAGATGCGCGCCGTCGGCATCACTTCGGCGCAGCGCATTGCCGGCATCGACGTGCCCACGCTCAAGGAGCAGGGCATCGACATCGAGATCGGCAACTGGCGCGGCGTGTATGGCGCGGCCGGCATCACCCCCGCGCAACGCGACGCGCTGACCGACATGATCGTGAAGGCGACCAAGAGCAAGGCCTGGCAGGACGCGCTGGCCAAGAACAACTGGACCCCGGCGCTGCTGACCGGCAAAGCCTTCGACGAGTTCGTGGACCGCGATTTCGCTTCGCTGCGCGCGACCATGGTGCGCGCGGGCATGGTCTGAGCGGAGGCAACCATGCGTGCAGACCTTTCACCGGCCGCCGAAGCGGTGCCGGGCGGCAGCCGGACGGGACAGACCCTGATGGGCCTGGCCGCACTGGGCGTGGCCGGCGTGCTGGCCTGGGGCGCGGCGGGCTTGCCCTCCGATGCCGGTTATGCCGGTGTCGGCCCCGACTTCCTGCCCTGGGTGGTGACGGTGGCGCTCGCGGTGTGTGGCGCGCTGCTGCTGTGGGAGGCGCGCACCGGGGGCTTCCGGCACATGGAAATCCCGTCCGGCGCGGCACGCGGTGACTGGCCGGCGTTTGCCTGGGTGTCGGCCGGCGTGCTGGGCAACGCGGCGCTGATCACCTCCATCGGCTTTGTGCTCAGCTGCGCCCTGTGTTTTGCCCTGGCGGTGCGGGGCCTGCGCCTGAGCGAAGGCAAACCGGCCGGCGGCGCGCTGCAGGCGGTGCGCGATGCCGTGACCGGCATCGTGATCGCCGCCCCCACGTACTGGATGTTCACCAAGGTGCTGGCGGTCAATCTGCCGGGCCTGACCGCGTCCGGCTGGATCTAGACCAGAACACCATGGATATCTTCAACCAACTCTTGGGCGGTTTTGCCACCGCCGCCACGCCCATCAACCTGCTGTGGGCGCTGGCTGGCTGTGCGCTGGGCACGGCCATCGGCGTGCTGCCCGGCCTCGGCCCGGCGGTCACGGTGGCGATGCTGTTGCCCATCACCGGCCAGGTCGAGCCGACCGCGTCGATGATCTTTTTCGCCGGCATCTACTACGGTGCCATGTACGGCGGGTCGACCACCTCCATCCTGCTCAACACGCCGGGCGAGACCGGCACCATGGTCACCGCACTCGAAGGTTTCAAGATGGCCAAGAGCGGCCGCGCCGGCGCGGCGCTGGCCACCTCGGCCATCGGCTCTTTCGTGGCCGGCACCATCGCCACCGTGCTGGTGACGCTGTTCGCACCGCTGCTGGCCGACTTTGCCGTCCAGCTCGGCCCGCCCGAGTACTTCTGCCTGATGCTGCTGGCCTTCACCACCGTGAGCGCGGTGCTGGGCCAGAGTTCGCTGCGCGGGCTGACGGCGCTGTTCCTGGGCCTGGCCATGGGGCTGGTGGGCATCGACCAGATCACCGGCCAGGTGCGCTACACCGGTGGCGTGCTGGAGTTCATGGACGGCATCGAGGTGGTGCTGGTGGCAGTGGGCCTGTTCGCTGTGACCGAAGCGCTCTACAACGCGCTCTACGAGGGCCGCAACCCGAGCACGCTCAACCGCATGACCCGGGCCCACATGACGCGCACCGAATGGCGCCGTTCCTGGCCCGCCTGGCTGCGCGGCACGGCCATCGGTTTCCCGTTCGGCACCATCCCGGCGGGTGGGTCGGAAATTCCCACCTTCCTGAGCTACGCCACCGAGCGCAAGCTGGCCGCGCCCGAACACCAGGCCGAATTCGGCGGGGCGGGCGCCATCGAGGGTGTGGCCGGCCCCGAGGCGGCCAACAACGCGGCCGTGACCGCCACGCTGGTGCCGCTGCTGACGCTGGGCATTCCCACGTCGGTGACCGCGGCCATCCTGCTGTCGGCGTTGCAGAACTACGGCATCCAGGCCGGGCCGCAACTGTTCCAGACCTCGTCGACGCTGGTGTGGGCGCTGATCGCCTCGCTCTACATCGGCAACGTGATGCTGCTGGTGCTGAACCTGCCGATGGTGGGGCTGTGGGTGAAGCTGCTGCGCATTCCGCGCGCGCCGCTGTACGCCGGCATCCTCATCTTCGCGACCGTGGGCGTGTACGGCATGCGCCAGAGCGCGTTCGACCTGTTCCTCATGTACGGCCTGTCGCTGGCGGGCATTGCCATGCGGCGCTTCGACTTCCCGATCGCACCGGTGATCGTGGGCCTGATCCTCGGGCCGCTGGCCGAGGCGCACCTGCGCAACGCCATCGCCATCGGCGAAGGCAGTTGGCTGGTGTTTTTCCAGCGGCCGATGTCGGCCACCCTGCTGGCCGCGGTGGCGCTGGTGCTCATCACGCCACGGGCGCTGGCCTGGCACCGGCGCGCATGAGCCCCGGGTCGTCCCGCTGGTGCCAGCCGGCCCGGGGGCGACCGCTCAGGCGGTGACCCCGCCCGCGACCGGCATCGCGGCCCGCATGGCGTCGATGAAGCGGCGCAGCCGGGGTGGGTAGAAGCGGGCGTGCGGATAGACCAGGTACACCGGCAGCGAAGGCGCCTGCCATGGCGGCGCCAGGTGCACCAGCCGGCCGTCGGCCAGGGCATCGGCCACCATCCAGGCCGAGGCAATGCCCGCGCCCAGGCCGAAGATGGCGGCGTTGCACAGCACGTAGAGGTTGTCGGTGCTCAGGCGGGGGTGGATCGCGAAGCGGCGGGTGTGCCGCGTCTGCGGATGGGCCAGCACCACTTCGCTGCGGTAGTAGGTGCGCAGGGCCAGCCAGGGCAGGTCAGGCAGGTCCTCCACCTGTGGCGGTGGTGCGTCGGCGGGCCACAGCCGGGGCGACGCGATCACGATGCGCGGCACGTCCATGAGGCGGATCGCCACCACCGACGGGTCGCGCACCTCGCCGACCTGGATCGCGCAGTCGATGCCGGCACCGATGAAGTCGCGCACGTCGTCGCGCAGCAGCCATTCCACCTGCACGTCGGGGTGGCGCAGCAGGAACTCGGTCATGGGCCGCACCAGTTGCTCCTGCCCGAACGCGTGCGGCACCGCCACGCGCAGGTGGCCGCGCGGGGTGTCGTGGTCGCCCCGCACATCGCTTTGCAGCGCTTCCCACTGGTCGATCAGGGCCTTGGCATGTTCGTAGCAGCGTTCACCGTCTTCGGTCAGGTGCATGGCGCGTGTCGAGCGCTGCAACAGGCGCAGGCCGAGCAGGCGTTCCAGGGTCTGGAGCCGGCGGCTGATGGTGGGCTGCGTGGTCTGCATCTGCGCCGCCGCGCGCGACAGGCTGCCCGCCTCAACGATGCGCACGAAGGTCTGCATGAGGTCCAGCCGGTCCCCGGCACCCGCCAGGGGCGGTGGCGTCTGCGGGCGGACAGGGCTTTTATTCATGCGCCGATCGTATATCTGAAGTGAGCGCGCCTGCACTACCCCCGAGGCCTGAAGCCCCTCAGACTCCGGGCATGGTTGTGATTCAGGGGTTTTTGATGTCTTCCATTCGCTCAGCGAATTTATCGATGCCGGGTGCGTCCGGCCTCTCGCTCTCTTTGACCCGCCTGCTGGCGGCGGGCGCGGGCTTCACCGTGGCGTCGCTGTACTACAGCCAGCCCATGCTCGGCGTGCTGAGCGAAGAATGGGGCGTGGGTGCGCAGACCCTGGGCCTGGTGCCCATGCTGACCCAGCTCGGCTACGCGCTGGGCCTGCTGCTGATGGCCCCGCTGGGCGACCGCTGGGCGACCGCTGGGACCGCCGCACCCTGGTGCTGGTCAAGTGCGCCGCCCTGGTGGTGGCGCTGCTGGGCAATGCGCTGGCACCTTCGATCGGTTTTCTGCTGGTGGCCAGCTTTCTCACCGGCCTGGCGGCCACGGTGGCACAGGACATCGTGCCGGCCGCGGCCGTGCTGGCTCCCGAAAGCAGCCGCGGCAAGGCGGTGGGTTCGGTCATGACCGGACTGCTGCTGGGCATTCTGCTGTCGCGCGTGGTGAGCGGCTTCGTCGCCGAACACCTGGGCTGGCGTGCGATGTTTGTGCTGGCGGCGCTGGCGGTGGCCGGGATCGGCGTGGCGCTCCAGCGTGGCCTGCCGCGTTTCCCGCCCACCACCTCGCTGGGCTATGGGGCTTTGCTCGGGTCGCTGGTGGGGCTTTGGCGGCGCCACCGCGCGGTGCGCCAGGCGGCGCTGGCGCAGGGGACGCTGGCGATCGGTTTCAGTGCGGTCTGGTCGACACTGGCCATCTGGCTGCACGGCGCGCCTTTCCACCTGGGCAGCGCCGCGGCGGGGGCGTTCGGCATCGCCGGTGCGGCGGGTGCACTCGGGGCGCCGGTGTTCGGTCGGCTGGCCGACCGGCACGGGCCACACCGGGTCGCGCTGGCGGGTGCGGTGCTGGTGTTCGGCGCCTTCGCGCTCATGGGGGGCCTGTCGTGGCTACCGCGCGGCGCGCAGATCGGGCTGGTCGTGGTGTCGGTGATCGGCTTCGACCTGGGCTTCCAGGCCGCGCTGATTTCGCACCAGACCATCGTCTACGGGGCCGATCCGGCCGCCCGCAGCCGTGTCAATGCGCTGCTGTTCGTGGCCATGTTCTGCGGCATGGCACTGGGCTCGGCGCTGGGCGGCGCACTGTTCGAGCGCTGGGGCTGGAACGGGGTGGTGGCGCTGGCGTCGGCCGCCTCGCTGATTGCCGTGGGCATGCGTCTGAAGGCGCTGCCGGCGCGGGAGGCAGGTACCATCCGGCCATGACCGCCGACAGCCGCTTGCCGCGCGACGCGCAAAGCATTCTCGAACTCGCCGCGAGGTCGATGTTCGACCTGTTCGCCAACGCCAGCGAGGGCATGCTGCTGGTGGACCGCGAGGCGCGGGTGGTGTGGATCAACGATCAGTACCGGCGTTTCCTGCCCGCGCTCGGCTACGCGCGCGAGGAAGACTTTGTCGGCCACCCGGTCTCGCGCGTGGTGCACAACACGCAGATGCACCGCGTGCTGGAGACCGGCAAGCCCATCCTCATCGACCTGCTGACCAACAAGGCCGGCACGTTCGTGGTCAGCCGCATCCCGCTGCGCGACAGCGAGGGCGGGGTGATCGGCGTGCTGGGCATCGTGCTGTTCGACCATCCCGAGACCACACTGCAGCCCCTCATCAGCAAATTCGCGCGGCTGGAGCAGGACCTGAACGATGCGCGCCGCGAACTCGCGCACCAGCGCCGCAGCAAGTACACCTTTGCCAGCTTCGTCGGCAGCAGCCCGGCGGCGGTGGAGGTCAAGCGCCAGGCGCGGCGCGCGGCGCAGTCGGCCAGCCCGGTGCTGCTGCTGGGCGAGACCGGCACCGGCAAGGAGCTGCTGGCGCACGCCATCCATGCGGCCTCGGCCCGCGCCGGGCGGCCTTTTGTGGGGGTGAACATCGCGGCCGTGCCGGACACCCTGCTCGAAGCCGAATTCTTCGGCGTGGCGCCCGGCGCCTACACCGGTGCCGACCGCAAGGGGCGCGACGGCAAGTTCAAGCTCGCCGACGGCGGCACGCTGTTCCTCGACGAGGTGGGTGACATGCCTGCCGCGGTGCAGGCCAAGCTGTTGCGGGCATTGCAGGAGGGTGAGATCGAGCCGCTGGGGTCGAACCAGCTCGTGCGTTTCGACGTGCGGGTGGTCGCGGCCACTTCGCGCGATCTCGAAGCGCTGGTGCGCGAAGGGCACTTCCGCGAAGACCTGTACTACCGCCTCAACGTGTTGCCGATCCGCGTGCCGCCACTGCGTGAGCGCCGCGCCGACCTGCCGTTGCTGGTCGAGACCCTGTGCGAAGACATCGCCGCGCGCAGCGGCGGCTCGCAGCTGGAGCTGGACCCCGAAGCGCTGTGGCTGCTGCAGTCGCAGGCCTGGCGCGGCAACATCCGCGAACTGCGCAACGTGCTGGAGCAGGTGGCGCTGCGCAGCGACGATCACCGCATCGGTGCTGCGGTGCTGGCCACCGTGCTGCCGCCCGCAGACCGCGCGCTGAGCGGGGCGGCGACCGCAGCGACGGCATCGGCGGCGGTGCCGAGCACGGCCACGCCTGGCGATCCGGAGAACCTGGCGGCGCCGTTGCGGCCCCTGGCCGAGCAGGTGGCGGCGTTGGAGCGCCAGGCCATGGCCGAAGCGCTGCGCCGCACCGGGGGCAACCGCTCGGCCGCGGCGCGCCTGCTGGGCATGTCGCGGGCCAGCTTTTACGACAAGCTGGCCCTGTGGTCGGAGTTGTCTGAAATTCAGACGATTGACTGAATTTCAGACAATTGAGGCGTGTCTGGAATGTCTGAAATTCAGACATTCCTGGATGAATAGATTCGAAAGTCATTAAAAATCAAAGACTTTTCGAAGTGGCACGTTCCCTGCAATGGTGAGCGTGCCAGCCCTGTGCGGCCCATAAAACCTCTCACCAGGAGACAAGCATGTTCAAGACCACCCGCCGCCTGGCGGTCATCGCCTTGGCCTGCGCCTCGGCTTTTGCCTACGCCCAGTCCAAAGACATCCGCATCGCCCACGTCTACAGCAAGACCGGTCCGCTCGAAGCCTATGGCAAGCAGACCCACACCGGCCTGCTGATGGGGCTGGACTACGCCACGGGCGGCACCATGATGGTCAACGGCCGCAAGCTGGTGGTGATCGAGAAGGACGACCAGGGCAAGCCCGATCTGGGCAAGTCGCTGCTGGCCACCGCTTACGGCGATGACAAGGCCGACATCGCGGTCGGCCCCACCTCGTCGGGTGTGGCGCTGGCCATGCTGCCGGTGGCGCAGGAATACCAGAAGATCCTGCTGGTGGAGCCCGCCGTGGCCGACTCCATCACCGGCGACAAGTGGAACAAGTTCATCTTCCGCACCGGCCGCAACAGCAGCCAGGACGCGATCTCCAACGCCGTGGCGCTGGACAAGCCGGGGGTGTCCATCGCCACGCTGGCACAGGACTACGCCTTCGGCCGCGACGGTGTGAAGGCGTTCAAGGACGCGATCAAGACCGCCAAGCTGGTGCACGAGGAATACCTGCCGGCCAACACCACCGACTTCACCGCCGGTGCGCAGCGCCTGATCGACAAGCTCAAGGACCAGCCGGGCCGCAAGGTCATCTTCATCATCTGGGCCGGCGCGGGCAACCCGTTCAAGATCGCCGATCTGGACCTCAAGCGCTACGGCATCGAGATCGCCACGGGCGGCAACATCCTGCCGGCGATGGCGAACTACAAGAACTTCCCGGGCATGGAAGGTGCCACGTACTACTACTTCGGCATCCCGAAGAACCCGGTCAACGAAGCCCTGGTTTCGCGCCATTACAGCGAGTTCAAGGCGCCGCCCGACTTCTTCACGGCCGGGGGCTTCAGCGCCGCCATGGCCCTGGTGACGGCGCTCAAGAAGACCGGTGGCGACACCAAGACCAGCACCCTCATCAAGACGATGGAGGGCATGAGCTTCGACACGCCCAAGGGCACGATGACCTTCCGCAAGGAAGACCACCAGGCCATGCAGAGCATGTACCACTTCAAGATCAAGGTGGATCCGGCTTTTGCCTGGGGCGTGCCGGAACTGGTGCGGGAAATCAAGCCTGACGAAATGCAGGTCCCGATCCGGAACAAGAAGTAAGGGGGCGACCCCGTGCGCCGCTGACGCGGCAGCTCCCTGCTGGGGAAACAACGCCTGCGGTCCGGCCCAGCCGGTTCCGCGGCGTTCCTGGAAGGTCGCCACTGGCGGCGACCGCTTGCGCACTTGCGCTGCGCCGTTGGGCGGCAGTGCCTGGAGACTCCATGCTTGAAACTTCCGGTCTCACGGTCCGCTTCGGCGGCCACGTGGCGGTGAACGCTGTGTCCTGCGCCTTTCGGCCGGGCACGCTGACCGCCATCGTCGGCCCCAACGGCGCCGGCAAGACGACCTACTTCAACCTCATCTCGGGGCAGATCAAGGCCACTGCCGGTCGCGTCGTGCTCAACGGGCAAGACCTCACGGCCCTGGGCGCGCCGCAGCGCACGCGTGCCGGTCTGGGCCGGGCCTTCCAGCTCACCAACCTGTTCCCGCAGCTCACGGTGCTGGAAAACGTGCGCCTGGCCGTGCAGGCCAAGGCCGGCGCCGGGCTGGACTTTTTCCGCATCTGGAGCGACCGGCGCGACCTGCTGCAAAAGGCCGAGGCCATTCTGGAAACCGTGGCGCTGGCCGACAAGCGCGACGCCAGCGCGGCCAGCCTACCGCACGGCGACCAGCGCAAGCTGGAGGTGGGCATCCTCATGGCGCTGGAGCCGCAGGTGTTCATGTTCGACGAGCCCACGGCCGGCATGAGCGTGGACGAGGTGCCGGTGATCCTGAACCTGATCCGCCAGCTCAAGCAGGACCCGAGCAAGACCATCCTGCTGGTCGAGCACAAGATGGACGTGGTGCGCGAACTCTCCGATCGCATCATCGTGCTGCACAACGGCGAGCTGGTGGCCGACGGCGAACCCGAGGCCGTGATCGCCTCGCCCGTGGTGCAGCAGGCCTACCTGGGCGTGAACCCGGAAGAAACGGAGGCCGTATGAGTGAAGCATTGCTGAAACTCGAAGGGGTGCATACCCACATCGGCGCATACCACATCCTGCATGGCGTGGACCTCGTGGTGCCGGCCAACCAGCTCACCATGCTGCTGGGCCGCAACGGCGCGGGCAAGACCACCACGCTGCGCACGATCATGGGCTTGTGGCACGCCAGCCAGGGTTCGGTGACGCTGGCCGGGCAGGACATCACACAGCGCCCCACGCCCGATATCGCGCGCGCCGGCGTGGCCTACGTGCCCGAGAACATGGGCATCTTCGCCGACCTCAGCGTCAAGGAAAACATGGTGCTGGCCGCGCGCGGCGCACGCACCGTGGACGACATCGACACCACGCGGCTCGAATGGATCTTCGGCCTGTTCCCGGCCATGAAGAAGTTCTGGAACCACCCGGCGGGCAAGCTCTCGGGCGGGCAAAAGCAAATGCTGGCGGTCTCGCGCGCCATCGTGGAGCCGCGCCAACTGCTGCTGATCGACGAGCCCAGCAAGGGCCTGGCGCCGGCCATCATCCAGAACATGATCGCGGCCTTCCGGGAGCTCAAGGCCGCGCAGACCACCATCCTGCTGGTCGAGCAGAACTTCAATTTCGCCCGCCAGCTGGGCGACAGCGTGGCCGTGATGGACGACGGCCAGGTCGTGCACAGCGGCGCCATGGCCGAGCTGGCCGAAGACGAGGCGCTGCAGGCCAAGCTGCTGGGGCTGTCACTGGGAGCGCATCAATGAACCCCCACGCTCATCACTGTGTGTATTCGCTGCCCCCCGAGGGGGCGCAGGCCTCCCTTGGGGCGGCCCGGCGGGAGGCGCGCATATGAACCCCCACGCTCATCACTGCGTGTATTCGCTGCCCCCCGAGGGGGCGCAGGCCTCCCTTGGGGCGGCCCGGCGGGAGACCTCATGAACAAACTCGATCTCGACTGGAAACCCCTGGCCCTGGTGCCGGTGCTGGCGTTGCTGGCACTGCCTCTGGTGGGCAGCCCCTCGACCTGGCTGACACTGACCGTGGCCGGTCTGGCGATGGGGCTGATCGTCTTCATCATCGCCTCGGGCCTGACGCTGGTGTTCGGTCTGATGGACGTGCTCAATTTCGGCCACGGCGTGTTCATCGCACTGGGCGCCTTCATGGCGGTCACCGTCATGGGGGGCATGGCCGACTGGGTGTCGGCGCAGAACTTCTGGCTCAACCTGGCCGCGCTGGTGCCGGCGATGCTGGCGGCGATGGCCGTGGCCGGTGCGCTGGGGCTGGCGTTCGAGCGCTTCATCGTGCGCCCGGTGTACGGCCAGCATCTGAAGCAGATCCTCATCACCATGGGCGGCATGATCATCGGCGAGGAGCTGATCAAGGTGATCTGGGGCCCCGAGCAGCGCCCGCTGCCGCTGCCCGAAGCACTGCGCGGCTCGTTCCTGCTGGGCGACGCGGCGGTCGAGAAGTACCGCGTGCTGGCGGTGCTGGTGGGCCTGGCGGTGTTCGCGGTCATGGTCTGGGTGCTCAACCGCACCAAGGTCGGCCTGCTGATCCGCGCCGGCGTGCAGGACCGCGAAATGGTGGAGTCGCTGGGCTACCGCATCCAGCGCCTGTTCGTGGGCGTGTTCGTGGTCGGCAGCGCGCTGGCCGGCCTGGGCGGCGTGATGTGGGGGCTGTACCAGCAGAACGTGGTGCCGCAGATGGGCGCACAGGTCAACGTGCTGATCTTCATCGTCATCATCATCGGCGGCCTGGGCTCCACGCTGGGCGCGCTGATCGGGGCATTGCTGGTGGGCCTGATGGCCAACTACACCGGCTTTCTGGTGCCCAAGGTGGCGCTGTTTTCCAACATCGCGCTGATGGTGGCGATCCTGCTGTGGCGGCCGCAGGGCGTCTACCCGGTGACGAACCGATGACCCCCCGCGCCGCCTTCTGCGTCACCCCCCAGGGGCGCAGCCTGTGGCACGGCGGAGCCGGTTCCACGGCTGCAACTGGACGTTGCGTGCCTGCGCTGTGTGCGATGGGCCTACTGAACTTGAATGGGGTTTCTTCATGCTGACCCGACTGCTTTCCCATGACTTGCCGCGCAGCCGCGTGCTGGCGGCGGTGCTGATCCTGCTGGTGCTGGGGCTGGCCTTCGCGCCTTTCCTGTTCCCCGGCGTCAAGGCGCTCAACGTGGCGGCCAAGGTGCTGGTCTTCATCGCGCTGGTGGTGAGCTTCGATCTGCTGCTGGGCTACACCGGCATCGTGAGCTTCGCGCACACCATGTTCTTCGGCATCGGTGCCTACGGCGTGGCGATCGCGCTGTCGGCGGTGGAAGAGCCTTCGTGGTCGGCACTGCTGCTGGGGGTGCTGTGCGCCCTGGTGGTGTCGCTGCTGCTGTCGCTGGTGATCGGGCTGTTCTCGCTGCGCGTGAAGGCCATCTTCTTCGCCATGATCACGCTGGCCGTGGCCTCGGCCTTTCTCACGCTGGCGTCGCAGCTGTCGGACTTCACCGGTGGCGAGGACGGCCTGAGCTTCAGCGTGCCCGAGCTGCTGACGCCCGGTTTCTCGCTCAGCGAGGACGACTTTGCCGGCCCGTTCGGTGACGTCGCGCTCAACGGCCGGCTCATCACCTACTACCTGCTGTTCGTGGTGGTCACGGGCATGTTCCTGGTGATGCTGCGCATCGTCAACTCGCCCTTCGGCCGTGTGTTGCAGGCGATCCGCGAAAACGACTTCCGTGCCGAGGCGCTGGGCTACCGCACGGTGGTCTACCGCACGCTGTCCAACGTCATCTCGGCGGCGTTCGCCACGCTCGCTGGCTGCCTGCTGGCGCTCTGGCTGCGCTACAACGGGCCGGACACCTCGCTGTCGTTCGAGATCATGCTCGACATCCTGCTCATCGTCGTGATCGGCGGCATGGGCACGCTCTACGGCGCCATCATCGGCAGCGTGCTGTTCCTGCTGGCGCAAAGCTATCTGCAGGACCTGCTGCGCGTGGCCGGTGACGCGGTGGCCGGGGTGCCGCTGCTGCCCGCGTTGCTCACGCCCGACCGCTGGCTGCTCTGGCTCGGCCTGCTGTTCGTGCTCTCCGTGTACTACTTTCCCACCGGCATCGTCGGCAAGCTCCGCGAGCGCGCGGTGCTGGCGCGCGTGAAAGGCCTGCAATGAACCCCTCGCCCGTGATTCCCCAGTCGCGTTACCTCACCTGCGAAGGGCGCGAGATCCATTTCATGGAATGGTCACCCGCCCCCGGCACGCCCGATCGCGGCACGGTGGTCGCCTGGCACGGCCTGGCCCGGACCGGGCGCGACATGGACCCACTGGCCGCGCACCTGGCGGCGCAGGGCTGGCGCGTCGTCTGCCCGGACACCATCGGCCGGGGGCTGTCGCAGTGGAGTCCGGAACCGCTGGTCGAATACTGCCTGGCTTTTTACGCCCGGCTGGCGCGCTCGCTGGTCGACCAGCTCGGCCTGGCGGATTTCCAGTGGGTGGGCACCTCGATGGGCGGTGCCATCGGCATGGTCTGTGCCGACGGCCTGCTGCGCGGGCGCATCCAGCGTCTGGTGCTCAACGACATCGGGCCCGAGCTGGCTGCGCCCGCCGTTGAACGCATCCGTACCTACGCGGGCAGCCCGGCGGCGTTCGATACCGTGAGCGAGCTGGAGCAGTACTTCCGCACGGTCTACAAGCCCTACGGCTACCTGTCCGACGCGCAGTGGCGGCTGCTGACCGAAAGCTCGACCCGCCGCCTGCCCGACGGCCGCGTGACGCCGCATTACGACCCGGCCATGGCCCAGCAGTTCACGCACCACCCACAGGACTACGCCCTGTGGCCGGTGTACGACCGCATCGACGTGCCGGTGCTCTGTCTGCGCGGCGTGGATTCGGACCTGCTGCTGGCCGACACCGCCGAAGCCATGCGCGACCGCGGACCGCGTGCGCTGGTGGTCACCATCGCCGACTGCGGCCACGCGCCGGCGCTGAACGTGCCCGATCAGCTGGAGCTGGTGCAGCGCTTTCTTTCGGGTCACTGAGCCGCGTCCGCCCGGGCGGGGATGGGGGCCTGTTCACCCCTTTTTTGAAATGTGCGGCGGTTCTGTGGGCAGGCCTTACGCCAGCGGCAACGCCACGCTGGCGCGCAGGCCCCGGTCGTGGTCGGCGCTGTCCAGTTGCAGCGACGAACCCAGCAGGCCGGCGTAGCGGGCCACGATGTAGAGGCCCAGACCGCTGCCCTGGCCGAGCAGTTCGCCCTCGCGGCCCTGGCTCCAGCGCTGCATGAGGTTGCGGCGCAGGGGTTCGGCGATGCCGGGGCCATCGTCCACCACCGACAGCACGCAACGGCGTGCGCCGTCCTCTGTCGCCAGTTCGACCGTGATCGTGCGGCCGCCGTAGCGCATGGCGTTGTCGATCAGGTTGTCGAGGATGCCTTCGATCATGGCGGGGTTGGCCCAGACCACGACGTCGTCCATGCGTCCCTCCAGCCCGCGCGCGCCGAGGTCGACACCGCGCGCATCGGCCGTGTCCAGGTGGCGCAGCACCGCCTGGCCGATGAAGTGCGTGAGCGAGACGCGCTCTTTCTGCAGCACGACTTCGGCCTCGTCGGCTGCGGCCAGGTCGAGCAACTGGTTGACCAGGCGCCCGGTGCGCTCGGCGCTGTCGGCGATCTGCTGCAACGGCTGTCGCGCCTCGGCCGCTTCGGGGTGGGCCAGGCCGTAGTCGGCCAGCGCACGGATGCGTGCCAGCGGCGTGCGCAACTCGTGGGCCACGTTGCCAATGAATTCGCGCTGCGTGCGCACGCTGCGGCCCAGCCGGTCGAACAAGGCATTGACCGCCTGGCCCACGGCGGCGATTTCGCGGGTGGACGGGGTGATGGCCACCGGTGTCAGGTCTTGGGCATCCCGGTCCGCCAGGGCCGCCTGCAGCCGGCCCAGCGGAGCCAGATCGCGCTCGATGCGGCGCCACAACCAGAAGGCCAGCAGGCTCAGCATCAGCAGCAGGGGCAGGGCGCCGAACAGCAGCATGCGCTGGACCAGGGCCGCGCGCACATAGGTGGTGTGTGCCATCACCACATGGAAAGGGTCACCCAGCACTTCGTGGCGCAGTGTCACGGCACGCACCGGCAGCCCGTGGTAGACGATGTTGCTGTAGCGGAAGCGCTGATCGCTGTCGGGCCAGGGGGTGGGCGGCAGCGGGGTGCCCGCCAGCCGGGTACCGTCGGGTCGCAGCACGGTGAAGTGCACGG
This sequence comes from Hydrogenophaga electricum, assembly GCF_030160815.1. Classification (NCBI taxonomy): domain Bacteria; kingdom Pseudomonadati; phylum Pseudomonadota; class Betaproteobacteria; order Burkholderiales; family Comamonadaceae; genus Hydrogenophaga; species Hydrogenophaga electricum. The sequence goes on from NZ_BSPB01000001.1 coordinate 92,079, forward strand.
CCTCGGCCTGGTCGAACAGCGCGGCGCGGAGTTCGCTTTCGGTCAGTTGCAGGCCCACGGCGCCGTCGGGGCCGGCCTGGACGTAGGAGGCGATCGAGTAGGCGTCGTCGACCAGGGCGCGGTCGAAAGCCTGCTCGGTGAAATGGCTGGCGACCCCGAGCGTGGCCACCGTGCCCACCAGCCAGGTGAGCACCAGGGGCAGCATCACGTGCCGCAGCATGCGCACGCGCAGCGAGGGAGGCAGCGCTGGGGCGGGGCGCGGGTCGGCGGTCAATTTTCCGGCTCCAGCAGGTAGCCGATGCCGCGCAGCGTGCGGATCGACGCACCGCTGCCCGCCAGCTTCTTGCGCAGGCGCGAGATGAAGGCCTCCAGCGCGTTGTCGCCCAGGGCTTCGTCGAAGCCGGAGAGCTTGTCGGAGAGCTGCCGTTTGCTGACGGCATGGCCCGGTGGGCTCATCAGTTCCCAGAGCACCTCGAACTCGCGCGCGGGCAGGTCGAGCGGCGCGTCCGCCACCGAAAACCGCCGGGCCCGCCGGTCCAGTTGCAGCGCGCCGAGGCGCGCCAGGTCGTCGCTGCCGATGGCGCGGCGCACCAGGGCGCGCAGGCGGGCTTCGACCTCGGCCAGATCGAAGGGCTTGCCCAGGTAGTCGTCGGCGCCGCTGTCGAGCCCGGTGATGCGCTCTTCCGTGCGGTTGCGCGCGGTGAGCACCAGCACGGGCGTGCGGTCGCCGCGTGCGCGGGCCTCGCGCAGCAACTGCAGGCCGTTGCCCAGCGGGCTGTCGGGGCGGGCATGCTGTGGCAGGTTCAGATCGAGCAGCACCGCGTCGAAAGGCTGGACGCGCCAGAGATGGCCCGCCTCGTGCAGGGTGCCGACCGGGTCGACGCGGTGCCCCGCGTCGGTCAGGCTGCGGGCGATGACCTCGCGCAGCACGGCATCGTCTTCGACCAGCAGGATTCGCATGCCCGGAAGGCTAGCAGAAGGCGGGGTGGGCAAGGCTCAGGACCGGGAGAGCCGGGCGTCGTCGAGGTCTTCCTTCGCGCGCAGGCTTTGGCGCAGGGTGCTCCAGATGGCCCACAGCAGCAGGACCGAGGTCAGCCCCAGCAGCGTGGCGCTGATCGGGCGCTCGATGAAGATCATGGGATCGCCACGCGAAATCAGCAGGGCGCGGCGCAGGTATTCCTCCAGCATGGGGCCGAGGATGTAGCCCAGCAGCAGCGGCGCGGGTTCGAACTTCAGCACCATCAGGGCGTAACCCATGATCCCCAGGGCGGCGACCATGTAGATGTCGAAGGTGTTGTTGTTGACGCTGTACACGCCCAGCGCCACGAACACCAGGATGGCCGGGTACATCCACGAGAACGGGATGCGCAGCAGGGCAACCCACAGGCCGATCGTCGGCAGGTTCAGGATGACCAGCATGATGTTGCCGATGGCGAAGCTCACCACCAGGCCCCAGAACAGGTTGGGCTGTTCGGTGATCAGCATCGGCCCGGGCTGGATGCCGTGGATGATCAGCGCGCCCAGCATTACGGCCATGACCGCATCGCCCGGAATGCCCAGCGACAACGAAGGCACGAAGGCTGTCTGCGCGGCGGCGTTGTTGGCCGACTCGGGGGCCGAGATGCCTTCGATGGCGCCCAGGCCGAAGCGGCTCGGATCCTTGGCGACCTTCTTTTCGATGGCGTAGGCCATGAAGGCCGCGATGGAGGGGCCCACGCCGGGCAGGGCACCCAGCGCCGCGCCCAGTGCAGAGCCGCGAACCATGGGCTTTACCGTGGCCTTGAACTCGGCCCGGTCCGGTGCCATGGACCGCAGCGAGACCTTTTCGGGCTGGCGGTTGGCATCGGCCGAATTGATGCAGCGGACCACTTCGGCGACGCCGAACAGGCCCATGGCCAGCGCGACGAGGTTGATGCCATCCATCAGTTCCGGCACATCGAAGGCGTAGCGCGAGATGCCGCTGTTGACGTCGGTGCCCACCATGCCCAGCAGCAGCCCGAAGACCATCACCGCCAGGCCCTTCACGGCGGAACCCGAACTCATGGACGAGGCGGCCACCAGCCCGAGCACCATCATGGCGCAGAACTCGGCCGGGCCGAATTCGAGGCCGATCTCCGCAATGACCGGCGAGAACAGCGTCAGCAGGATCAGGCCGGACATGGCGCCGACCAGGGACGCGATCGTCGTGACGAACAGCGCCACCCCCGCCTTGCCTTTCTTGGCCATGGGATAGCCGTCGAGGCAGGTCACCGCCGAAGAGGGGGTGCCGGGCAGGTTCAGCAGGATGGAGGCGGTCGATCCGCCGTACTGCGCGCCGTAGTACACGCCAGCCAGCATGATGATGGCCGCGGTCGGGGGGATGTGGTAGGTCACCGGCAGCAGCAGCGAGATCGCCGCCAGCGCGCCGATGCCGGGCAGCACACCGACCACCGTGCCGAGGAAGACGCCGAAGAAGCAGTACAGCAGGTTGGCCGGTTCGGCCGCGACCTGCAGGCCGAGCCAGAGGTTGCCAAGCAATTCCATGGGGACTCCTTCGGGTTCAGGCCGACCAGGGCCAGATGGGCAGCACCATCTGCAGGCCGATGGGGAAGATCAGCGTGGTGAGCACGGCCACCACGGTGCACACGGCCAGGCGTGTGCGCAGGCGCATGGCTGAGGGCACCAGCGACAGCAGCGCGGTGAGGAAGGCCGCCACAAACACGCCCAGCAGGTGCAGCATGAACGCGAAACCGATCAGGCTGAGCACGCACCAGAACAGGTTGTTCCACTGCACCTGCACCGCGGTGCCCCGCCGCCACAGGGCGGGCAGGGCCACCAGCAGGCCGAGCACGGCCAGCACCCAACCCAGCACCACCGGAAAGTAGCCGGGGCCCATGCGAGCGGCGGTGCCAAATTCGTAGTCGCGGCCATGGACGGCAAAGAACAGGCCTGCTGCGGTCATGAGCAGGCCCCCCAGAAGATCGTGAATGTCTCGGGTCGTTTTCATGCGGATCGGAGAACGGGCGCCAGCGCGCCGTTGACGGGAGCCGCGACCAGCGGCGCGACCACGAAGCCGTGCCCCCGCAGCGCCAGGGTCGGCGCCGCGGGGAAGGCATGAAGTCAGCTTAAGGCGGGGTTCCTGACCAGAACCTGATCGGGGCCGGGCCTGTGGCGGGACCGGCCAGGGGCCTTACTGGCCGCCCGGGGCCTTCGTCGGCCAGCCCTGCAGATGGCGCTCGGTCAGGTCGGTCAGGGCCCGGATCCAGTCGGTGTCGTCGTTCAGGCAGGGGATGTAGCTGAACCGTTCGCCGCCCGCGTGCACGAAGGCCTCGCGCACTTCCTGGTTGATCTCTTCCAGCGTCTCGATGCAGTCGCTGGTGAAGCCGGGGCACACCACGTCGACGCTGCGCAGCCCCTTCTGTGCCAGGGCCACCAGGGTGGGCTCGGTGTACGGCTGCAGCCAGGCCGCCTTGCCGAAGCGCGACTGGAAGGTCACGGTGTAGCGCTCGGGCGGCAGGCCCAGGCGCCCGGCCAGCATCCGCGCGGTGGTCTGGCATTCGTCGGCATACGGATCGCCCAGCGTGCGGTTGCGCTCGGGCAGGCCATGGAAGCTCATCACCAGGTGCTCGGCCGCTTCGTTCTGCTGCCAGTGCCGCAGGACGCTGCGCGCCAGGGCCTCGATGTAGCCCCGGTCGTCCGGGTAGCGGTTGACGAAGCGCAGTTCGGGCAGCGCGCGCACCTGCAGGCCCCATTGCGCCACGGCGTCGAACACGCTCGCCGTGGTGGTGCCGCTGTACTGGGGGTAGGCCGGCAGGATCAGCACCCGGCCCACGCCCTGGGCCTTGAGTTCATCGAGCACCGCGCCGATGCCGGGCGTGCCGTAGCGCATGGCGTAGCGCACGGTGATCCGGTGGCCCCGTTCGCCCAGGTAGCCCTGCAGCAGCTTGGCCTGCCGGTCGGTCCAGACCTTCAGGGGCGAGCCCTCGGGCATCCAGACGGTGGCGTATTTGGCGGCCGATTTGGCCGGCCGGGTGCGCAGGATGATGCCGTGCAGGATGGGCCACCACAGCAGCTTGGGGATTTCCACCACCCGGTGGTCGCCCAGGAATTCCGCCAGATAGCGGCGCAGCGCCGGGGCGGTGGGTTCGTCGGGGGTGCCGAGGTTGCACAGCACGACGGCCGTGCCGTCGGCGCGGCCGGCAGGGAGAGCGGGTTCGTTGCGAAAAGCCATGCGCTATTCTCCCGCAGCCATGATGACCCCATACGCCCCCAGCCCCCAGCCACGGCCCATTTCGGGCCTGGACACCGATCGCATCCAGGCCATCACCCTCGATCTGGACGACACGCTCTGGCCGATCTGGCCCGCCATCGCCCGGGCCGACGAGGTGCTGCGTGCCTGGCTCGCCGAGCGCGCGCCGGCGACCGCGGCCCTGTGCGTCCAGCCCGATGCCCTGCGCGCCGCGCGGGCCGAACTCGAACGCCAGCGCCCGGAACTGGCGCACGACCTGAGCGCGATGCGCCGCGAAGCCATCCGGGGGCTGCTGCAGCGTGCTGGCGACGACCCGGCGCTGGCCGAGCCGGCGTTCGAGGTGTTTTTTGCCGAGCGCCAGCGCGTCGATCTGTATGCCGATGCGCTGCCGGCCCTGGAACGGCTGAGCGCCCGTTACCCGCTGGTGACGCTCACCAACGGCAATGCCGACGTGCACCGGGTGGGCATCGGAGGGTACTTCCGGGGTGAAGTCACGGCGCGCCGCTTCGGTGTCGGCAAACCGGACCCGCGCATCTTTCAGGCCGCGGCGGACGCGGCGGGGGTGCCTGCATCGGCCGTGCTGCACGTGGGCGATGACCCCGCGCTCGACGGGGTGGGGGCCCTCAACGCGGGCATGCAACTGGCGTGGGTCAATCGGGCCGGGCACGCCTGGTCGCACGGCCCGGTGCCGCCGCACGCCACGGTGTCCGATCTGCTCGCGCTGTGCGATCTCCTGGGGCTCTGAACGGGCGCCGGCATAGTCGAGTTCGGCACTCGGATATCGTTATATGAAAAGTCTCAGTATTTGCGTGAGATTTAGATAAAAAACTATATTTGACAGGCTAAGCCCAACCCAACGCCCTGTTGGTTGAGCGGCTGGTCACTTGGTTTGCAGCAGCGTTCTTCGTCATTCCTCAGGTCGTTGGATCGGTTTTGTCCGTATCCAGTGGCGCTGTGCGTCGGTGGAATTCACCCACACGAACCCCGGAGGAGTACGCATGCAATCCCTTTCCCTGATTTCCCTGACCCTGATTTCGGCCGCCGTGCTGGCCGCCTGCGGCCAGAAGGCCGATGAAACCCCCGCTACCGCACCGGCCGAAACGGCCCAGGCTTGCGGCAAGGTCACCGTCGCCAGCATGAACTGGCAGTCGGCCGAAGTGCTGGCCAGCATCGACAAGATCATCCTGTCGCAAGGCTTCGGCTGCGAGGTCGAGATCGTGCCGGGCGACACCATGCCCACGCTGACCTCGATGATGGAAAAAGGCCAGCCCGACGTGGCGCCTGAAGCCTGGATCAATGCGGTGCGCGAACCGCTGGAAGCCGCCGTCAAGGAAGGCAAGCTGCACTACGCGGCCCATTCGCTGACCGACGGTGGCGTCGAAGGCTGGTGGATTCCCAAGTACGTGGCCGACGCGAACCCCGACCTCAAGACCATCGACGACGCGCTCAAGCGCCCCGATCTGTTCCCGGCCCCCGAGTCCAAGGGCAAGGGCGCGGTGCACAACTGTCCGTCCGGCTGGAACTGCCAGATCACGACCGACAACGCCTTCAAGGCCTGGGGCGCCAAGGACAAGAACTTCGTGCTGCTGGACACCGGTTCCGCCGCCGGTCTCGACGGCTCCATCGCCAAGGCCTACGAGCGCAAGGAAGGCTGGCTGGGCTACTACTGGGCGCCCACATCCATCCTGGGCAAGTACGAAATGGTCAAGCTTGACGCGGGTGTGCCGCTCGATCGCGAGGCGTTCGACAACTGCAACGCCAAGGCCTGCGACAACCCGACCAAGACCGACTGGCCGCGTGCCGAAGTCATCACCGTGGTGACCGACCGCTTCAAGAACGCGGGCGGCCCGGCGTACGACTACCTGGCCAAGCGCAGCTGGGGCAACGACACCGTGAACCAACTGCTGGCCTGGATGAGCGACAACCAGGCCGCCGGGGACGATGGTGCCCGCCACTTCCTGCGCAACAACGAAGCGATCTGGAGCACCTGGGTCTCGCCTGAAGTGGCGGCCAAGGTCAAGGCTGCCCTTTGAGCGGAGGCGCGCCCATGAACTGGCTGCGGGAATTTCCCGCCATGGGGGCGGATGCCCTCAGTGCCTTGCGACGCACCGTGGACGACGCTTTCCGCACGTTCACGCGTCAGAACGGTGAAGCCCTGGAACAACTGTTCCTGCCGCTGCGCGAGTTCCTGCTGTTCTCGGAACGGCTGCTCACGCAGTCGCCGTGGCCGGTGGTGATCGGGGTCATCGCCCTGATCGTCTGGCTGGCTTCGCGCAACGTGAAGATCGTCGTAGGGACGGTGGCGACGCTGCTCATGATCGGCTACTTCGGTATGTGGGTCGACACCATGAAGACCATTTCGATGATCTTCGTGTGCACCGTCGTCGCGCTGGCCGTCGGCCTGCCGCTGGGCATCGGCATGAGCCGTTCCGACCGGCTGCAGCGCATGGTCAACCCGGTGCTGGACGTGATGCAGACCATGCCCAGTTTCGTGTACCTGATTCCGGTGGTCATGCTGCTGGGGATCGGGCGCGTGCCGGGGCTGATCGCCGTGGTGATCTACGCCATTCCGCCGGTGATCCGCTTCACCAATCTGGGCATCCGGCTGGTCGACAAGGACCTGCTGGAAGCGGCCGATGCGTTCGGCTCCTCAGCCTGGCAGAAGATGCGCCAGGTGCAACTGCCGCTGGCGCTGCCGACCATCATGGCGGGCGTGAACCAGACCATCATGCTGTCGCTGGCCATGGTGGTGATCGCGGCCATGATCGGTGTGCAGGGGCTGGGCCAGCCGGTGCTGCGGGCGATTTCGAACCAGTACTTCACCATGGGCATCCTCAACGGCATGGCCATCGTGGGTATCGCCATCATCTTCGACCGTGTGTCGCAGGCCTATGGCAAGCGGCTGCAGAAACACCTGGAGGTGAAACATGGCTGAAACCCCGAATGCGGTGGCCGCGGCCGCGGTGCCGTCCGCCACCGGTGTGCGCATCCGGCACCTCTACAAGATCTTCGGTGCCACACCCGAGAAGTTCCTGCCGCTGGTGCAGCAGGGCATGAGCAAGCAGGAACTGCGCGACCAGCACGGCCACGTGCTGGGCCTGCGCGACATCAACATCGACATGCCCGCCGGTGGCATCCAGGTGGTGATGGGCCTGTCGGGCTCGGGCAAGAGCACGCTGATCCGCCACATCAACCGCCTCATCGACCCCACGGCCGGCGAGGTGCTGGTGGACATCGACGGCCGCGAAGTCGACGTGGCCAAGATGGGCGCGTCGGCGCTGCGGCAGTTCCGCCGCGAGCAGACCGCCATGGTGTTCCAGAAGTTCGCGCTGTTCCCGCACTGCACCGTGCTCGAAAACACCGAGTACGGCTTGCAGGTGCAAGGCGTGGCGCGCAAGAAGCGGCGCGAACACGCGCTGCGCTGGATCGAGCGTGTGGGGCTCAAGGGCTATGAGGACAGCTACCCCAACCAGCTCTCGGGCGGCATGCAGCAGCGCGTGGGCCTGGCGCGGGCGCTGACCAACGACGCGCCCATCCTGCTGATGGATGAGGCCTTCTCCGCGCTCGACCCGCTGATCCGGGCCGACATGCAGAGCGTGCTGCTGGATATCCAGCAGGAGATCGGCAAGACCATCGTGTTCATCACGCACGACCTGGACGAAGCCCTGCGCCTGGGCGACCGCATCGCCATCCTGCGCGACGGCGAGGTGATGCAGCAGGGAACGGGTCAGCAGATCGTGCTGCAGCCGGCCGACGAGTACATCGCCAACTTCGTCAAGGACGTCAACCGCGGGCGCGTCATCCGTTGCCGCACGCTGATGCAGGCGGGCGCGCCGGTCGAAGGGCCGCAGGTGGATGCCAGTCTGGTGATCGAGGAGGCCGCGCGCCTGCTCAGCGCCGAAGGGCGCGAGGCGGCGAATGTGGTCAACAGCAAGGGGCGCCATCTCGGCGTGGTGACGCTGTCCGACATCATCGGTGCCATCGTGCCGCCCAACCCGGTGGCACCGGGGGAGGCGGGCAGCGGGGCGCCACCCGCCTGAGGGCGGCGCGCTTACCAGCCCCAGAGCAGACGGCGGGCGATCCAGCCCTTTTGCTGGTCGGCCCGCCGCACGTGAACCCAGTCGCCGCGGCGCTCCAGGGTGCGGAGCAGCTCCCCGTATTCGGCCTTGCCCACGATGCGGTGGCCCGTGCCAGGACCACCGCGCAGGTTGGCGGTGGGCACCTTCACCACGTGGTGGGCGGTGCGCCCGGTCAGGCGCCGCGACACCCAGCCTTCATCACCTTCGAAGTCGCGCACCTTGATCCAGGTGTTGCGGCGATCCACCACCTGCAGCGGGTAGCCGCGGTGCAGTTGCCAGAGCACGGCGGTGCCGGTGCCCGGGCCCTGCCGCATGTTGGCCGTCTCGACCTTGACGCTGACCATGCTGGCCTGCGGCTGGGCCAGCACCAGGCTGCCGGGCACACACAGGCTCAGGGCCAGTGCGGCCAGGGAACGCCTGAGTCGGCGCGGATTCCGGTGGGGGTGGCGATGGGGTGTGGCGATGGTCTCGGGCATCGTTGGAATCTCCTGGGCTCCGGTTGAACACATCCCGTGTGAACGCCCTCGTCCCGGGGAGTTCCTGAATCCCGCGGATCGGGGCCGATTCGGTGACCGGCTTGGCCGGCAGAGGAGGCTGCTCAGAGCCGCGCCGCTGCGGTCAGGCCGCTGCGCACCGCCCCTTCGAGCGTGGCGGGATAGGGGCCGTCGATGTAGTCGCCCGCCATCAGCAGGCCCGGAGCAGCCTGGGTTGGCGGTCTGATCAGCCCCGGCGTGCAGGCGAAGGTGGCGCGCTTTTCCACCACCGTCTGCAAGGGCCGCAGTGCCTGCAACCCGAGCTGGCGCCGGGCCTGGTCCAGCACGCGGGCTTCCAGCTGTTCGCGATCGCCCTCGCTGTCGCTGGCGACGAAGGCGAGCACGCCGCGCAGGCGCGGATCATCGGGTTGCAACTGGCCCCGGTCGAAAACGAACTGGGCCGGGTCTTGCGCCGACTCGGGCTCGCTGCGCAGCGCCAGCATGGGGCGCGGCAGGCGCCATGCCGGATCGGTCTGGGCGTAGACGGTGGTGATGGCGGTGAAGTCCAGCGCGTTGGCCCGCTCGGCCCAGGTCAGCAGGCCGTCCTGCAGCGCGGGGGAACCGCTGCGGCCTTCGAGGGCCACGCCGACCGCCCGCAGCGCCTGGGCGGCCGGGCCGCAGGCCGTGGCCCAGACCACGCGGTCGAAACGGCGTTCGGCCAGTGGGCCGGTGTGCAGGGTCTCGATGACCCAGGCGCCCTCGTTCGGGCGCAGGGCCACCACGCGCGTGCCGGCGTGCAGTTCGAAGCGGGCGCGGTGGTGCCGGGCCAGCCACTGCACGGCCGACATCGGAAAGAGCGTGCCGAGATCGGTGCGCGGCACCAACAGCGTGGACGGCGACCAGGGCGGATGGCCGCGCCCGGTCATGGCGTCGCTCAGCACGCGCAGGAACACGGTGCCGCTGGCCTGCGCGGCAGGCAGGTTGAGCGCCGAAACACACAGGGGCTGGATGAATTCGTCGATCACGCGATCGGGCAGACCTCGGCAGACCTCGGCGACGGTGTCGTTGTCTGCGCATTGAAAGCCGGTCATGCGCCAGCGCAGCGCCCGCGCCAGCAAGGCCAGGCGCTCGCCGCCGCTCCAGCCCGGCGCATGGGCAATGCTGGCGAGCGCGTCCAGCGGGGCGGGCCAGCCCCGGGCCCAGCCGGGCATTTGAAGGCCGTTGCCATCGGGAAAGCGCAGCTCCAGCGGCAGGGCCAGCAGATGTTCTTGGGGCGCGACGCCCACATGCGCCATCAGGTCCAGGGTGCGGGTGTAGGCGCCGATCAGGATGTGCTGGCCGTTGTCCAGCGGCAGCACGGCGCCATCGTCCGTGCTCACCGGCAGGCTGCGGGCCCGCCCGCCAGGCAGGCGACCGGCTTCGTAGACGGTGACGTGATGGCCCCGTTCAGCCGCCGACACGGCAGCGGCCATGCCCGCCCAGCCGGCGCCCACCACGGCCACCTGCAGGGGCCGCGCAGCGCGCGGAAAGCGCGGGCGGGGCGTGGTGACAACGGCCGGCTGCGGCGCGGCTTTCACAGCCGGCCCAGGGCCTGGACCTTCCAGGCCAGCCAGAGTTTGCGCAGCGGGGTCAGGCTCACCCGCCGGGTGAGCACCAGCAGCGGTTCTGCCGCGATTTCGCGCAACAGGGTGCGGTAGATGCTGGCCATCATCAGCCCGGGCTTCTGGGCGCGCCGGTCGGCGTCCGGCAACAGGGCCAGGGCTTCGTCGTAGAGGCCAAGGGCCCGGTCGACCTGGAAGGTCATCAGCGCCAGGAAGCGCCGTTCGAAGTCGGCCCGGTCACTGCCCGGCGCCTCACCGCGCTTGAGCAGTTCGTGGGCCTTCACGTCGAATCGCTGCAACTCCTGCACGGGCAGGTAGATGCGGCCGCGGGTGGCGTCCTCGCCCACGTCGCGGATGATGTTGGTGAGCTGGAAGGCAAGCCCCAGGCGGTGGGCGTACTCGGTGGTGGCTACGGCGGTCTGACCGAAGATGCGCGCGGCCACCTCGCCCACCACGCCGGCCACCAGATGGCAGTAACGCTGTAGGCCGGCGTAGTCCAGGTAGCGGCTCTGGTCCAGATCCATCTGGCACCCGTCGATCACCGCCTGCAGGTGCCGGGCCTCGATGCCATACGCCGGCACGTGCGGCATCAGGGCCTGCAGGGCCGGATGGCTCGGTTTCCCGGCAAACGCCTGGGCGACTTCCTGCCGCCACCAGGCCAGCTTGGCCTGGGCCACGCCGAGGTCCTGCACCTCGTCCACCACGTCGTCGACTTCGCGGCAGAAGGCGTAGAACGCGGTGATGGCGGCGCGTCGGGGCGGAGGCAGGAACAGGAAGGCGTAGTAGAAGCTGCTGCCTGAGGCGGCGGCTTTCTGCTGGGCGTAGTCTTGCGGCGTCATGGATCGGGTGGGGTTGCCCGAGTGTAATCAGGCGCAGCCTGCGGCTTGCGCCAACGCCCCTGTGTGGCGCCTGGTCTCAGGCGACGCGGGTCGCCTGCAGGGGCTCGATGAGTTCGCAATGCCGGCGGTCGATGCGGCGCAGCACGCCGTCTTCTTCGAGCTGGCGCAGGTTGCGCGCCACCGACTCGCGGGAGGTGGAGAGCAGTTCGGCCAGCGTCTGCTGACTGGGCAGACGCACCATGCCGTTGCCCTGTTCATCGGCCAGCAGCCGCAGGGCCGCCAGCAACTGGCGCTGCTGGCCCCGCATGCGCATCACCTGGCCCCAGTCGGCCAGGCGGCCGAAGGTGTGCACCATGATCGCGTGCAGGGCTTGCAGGAAGCCCATGTCCAGCACCTGCAGACGCCGCAGGTCGGCCATGCGCAGCTCGCACAGGCGCCCCGGCGTCAGCGCGACCATGTCCATCTGCGTTTCGTGGCCGAACACACCGTGCTGGCCGAGGGCGTGGCCACGACCGAGCAGCGCCACGGGCCGTTGCACGCCGTCGGGGCCGTTGCGGGACGCCAGCAGGGTGCCGAGCTTGACGGTGCGGATCGATGGGGACACGACGCCCTGGCGCAGCAGCACATCGCCTTTGACGAACGTGATTTCGCGGACGGCGCTGGTGAGCAGGTCCTGGCTGGGGGCGGGAAGTCGGCCGACGAGGCAGATGTTGCGGGCCGCGCAGAGCGGGCAGCGGGGCGAGCTGTTCATGAAGGGGAGCACAGTCAGACGGGTGGACATGGCGGATGTGTGGCGACGGGTTCCACGAGGCAGTCGGCTTCCGCCAGAACCCGGCGCCATTCAACTACTTCCCGGCTGTTGCTGCCTTGATCTGTATCAGGGGCTGGTGCCATGGTTGCCGCATTTGCCGGGCTCCAAAGTGCGAAGTGCATCACTTGGCGGTCGTGTCTTTCATGCGAGAGCCGGCCGGAATCCTGCAGAGACCGGCACGGATGGCCGAGAGTGTCTGGACGTCCTGTTCTGGAGACTCCGCAATGCGCATCAACGAGCCGGTCAGCGGCCACGAATACCCGCTCAAGCCCGGTGTGACCTTGTTGTCGACCACCGATCTGGACAGCCGGGTCACCTACGCCAACGAGGCTTTCCTGGAGGCCCGCGGGTTTTCGCGGTCGCCATTGCTGGGGCAGCCGCACAACCTCGTGCGCCATCCCGACATGCCTCGCGAGGCATTTGCCGACATGTGGCACACGCTGTGCGCCGGCCATGCCTGGTCGGCCCTGGTCAAGAACCGCCGCGCCGATGGTGACCACTACTGGGTGCGGGCCAACGCCACGCCGGTGCGGCGCGACGGGCGTGGTGGGTTACATGTCGGTGCGCACCGCGCCCGATTGGGAGGAGATCCGCGAGGCCGAGGTGATCTACCGCCGCTTCCGGCAAGGGCAGGCCCGGGGCCTGAAATTTCACCAGGGACTGGTGCTGCGCAGTGGTTGGCGCGCCTGTGGCAGCTGGCACCGTCGACCGCCGCTGGCCTGGCGCGCGCACCTGCCGGTGATCGGTGTGGCGCTCGGCGGTGCTGTGCTGAACGGGGTGTCCGGTGTCGCGGCCTGGGCCGGGGCCTTGCTGATGCTGGGCGCGGCACTGCTGGGTGTGGGCTGGCTTCAGCGGCAGGTGGTGGCGCCGGTCAGAGCCCTGCTGGGCGAGGCCGAGAGGCTGCCGAGGTCCGCAGACTCGCGCAGCGCTGTGCGGAGGCGGCTCACGACATCCGGCGCCTCATCGAAGACAACCTGGGTGGACTGGGGCAGGGGGTGACGCAGGCGCGTCAGGCGGGACAGTTGCTGGAGCACGGGTTGCAGGACGAGGCGCGGCGGCTGCGCGATGCGATGGGTGTGTTTGTTCAGGATGCGCCGTCGGCCCCGTAGCGGGTTTTGGCGAGTTGACCGAGTTCTTGCAGGACCGACGAGGGGACGTTGTGCGGATCCAGATGCAGCACCTGGCAATGCCACCGGTCGATGCGGTGGATGAGCCCCTGTTTTTCCAGTTGCTGCAGGCTGCGGGCTATCGTCTCGCGCGTGGTGGACAGCAGTTCTGCCAGTGCGACGTGGCTCGGAAGGCGGATCACCGGGTTGCCGTGTTCGCGCGCGAGCAGGTGCAGTGCCAGCAGCACCTGCCATTGCACGCCCTTGACCCGCACCACCTGCGCCCAGTCGGCCAGCACCCCGAAGGCGGCGGAAATCATGCTGTAGACGCACCCGAGGAACTGGCGGTCCATGACGCCCAGCCGGTACAGGTCGGCGATGCTGACTTCGCAGACACGGCCTGGCGACAGGGCACGGGCGCTGAGCTGGCAGCGCTGACCCAGCAGCCCGTATGCCCCCATGAGCTGTCCCCGGCTGAACAGGGCCACAGGCCGCTCGCTGCCGTCCGTGCCACGGCGCGAGCCGACCACCGTACCCAGTTTGATGATCGCGATGGTGGCGGCCACATCGCCCTGGCGCTGGAGGATTTCGCCTTTCTGGATCGGCTGCTCTGCAATCGCCGACGCCAGCAACTGCGCGTGCGACGGGCGGATCCAGCCCATCAGACACAGGCTGCGCGTGGCGCATTGCTGGCACCGGGCCAATTGATCGGCAGCGGGCGCTTGCCCGGGAGGCGGTTGCGGTGGCATCAGCATGGCGTGGCAAGGGCTCCTCGAAGGGGCGCCTCTCCAACGACGCCGGGTCACGACCGTTGGCCGTTCTGCCTGCGGATTAGGCGAGAAAATGTTCCCGAAAGTAACGTTATGTATGCATATGAAATGCGCGCTTCATCACATTGGCTTCATAAGTACCGATTCGTACCGCGGTTTTCTTGCGGTGGCGCAAAGACGTGCGGGCAAGATGGCATTTCTGAGGGCAAACCATGGCCGGTGACGGAATGAATGCGGAACAACCGATGGAGGCGCACCTCGGGGGAGGCGATGCGCTGGGAGCAGGCTGGGTGTCCGGTGACGTGTATGGCTGGCTGCTCATGCTGGAGAAAGTGGTCGACGGCAGCAGCAACATGGTGGTGGTGACCGACGCCCAGCGCCGCATCCGCTGGGTCAACGCCACTTACACCCGGGTCACCGGCTGGACGCTGGAAGAGGCCATGGGGCGGCGGCCTCGCGAACTGCTGCACGGGCCACAGACCGACGCCGAAGAGCTGAGCCGCCTCACGCAGCGCCTGAATCAGCGCGATTCGGTGGGCAGTGTGGAGCTTGTCAACTACAAGAAGTCCGGCGAACCCTATATCGTCAGCCTCAGTATCGAACCGCTGTACGACAGCCGGGGAGACCTGCAGGCCTACCTGTCGATCCAGACCGACGTTACCGAACGCCGCCGCCTGGAGCGTGAGGCACTCGAGCTGGGGCAGCGGCTGAAGGTGGCGCAGCGCCTGGCCCGGCTCGGCCGCATCGAATGCGATCCGCAGCATGGCCAGCCGGCCTGGTCGGGCGAGGTCTTTCGCATTCTGGGCCTGGAGCCGGACGGGCAGCCACGGGGCTTCGAGCACCTGCTCGCGCACGCGCACGAGGACGACCAGGTCGCCGTGCGCAGGGCGCTGGCGGCGGGGGACGCATCGGGGCAGGAGGTGGAGGTGGAATTCGGGGTGACGGGCGTGCACGGCGGGCGGCGCTGGGTGCGGTGCCGCGGCCGGCAGACGCCGGGTTTCTGCGGGAGCATGATGGCCTGGACCGTGCAGGACGTGACCATCTACCACACGCGCCTCGATGAGCGTCGGCGTCTGAACGAGGTGCTCAACCGCCAGGTGGCCGAACGCACGCGCAAGCTGGAAGCGTCCAACCAGGCGCTGGCCGAGTTCTCCTATGCGCTGTCGCACGACCTGCGGGCACCTTTGCGGCACCTGTCGTCGTTTGCCACCCTGTTGCAGGACGAGCTGGCGGAGTCGGGCCCCTGCCCGGACAGCGTGCGGCTGTATGCCGACAAGATCAACCAGGCCGCGGGCAAGATGCAGCGCCTGATCGAAGGGCTGCTGTCTTTTGCACGGTTCGGGCGCGAGGGGCTCTCTCTGGCGCCGATGGATATGGGGGCACTGGTCGGCGAACTGGTGGCCGAGTTGCGTGGGGGCACCGCTGGCCGCGAGGTGCGCTGGCAGGTGCAGGCATCGATGCCGACGGTGCTCTGCGATCCGATCCTGCTGCGCGAGGTCTGGGCCAATTTGCTCGACAACGCGCTCAAGTATTCGGGCCACCGCGAGGTGAGCGTGGTGGAGATCGCCTGCGAGCCGCACGAGGACGGCTGGCTGTTTTCGGTGCGCGACAACGGGATCGGCTTCGACACGGCCTATGCCGACAAGCTGTTCGGCATGTTCCAGCGCCTGCATCGCGACACCCGATTCGGGGGAGAAGGCATCGGTCTGGCGCTGGTGCGGCGCATCGTGCAAAGCCATGGCGGCCGGATCTGGGCCGACGCCCGCGTGAACGAAGGCGCCACCTTTTTTGTCTACCTGCCCAGCGAGCCGCCGCTCAGAGAGCCGGTGCCGGAGGTGGACGCGGTGTCGCCACCGTCGGTGATGTGAGCGCCAGCGGCGTCAGCCCATGCGCCATGCGCGCCACAAGAGGCGCGGCAGATCGGCCTTGACCAGGGTCACGCGGTGTTGCCAACTGCGGTGGCCGATCGCGGCCAGGTGGTCGAGGATGCGCAGTCCGCCTTGAACCACCAGCCGCAGTTCCCAGCCGGCTCGGCCGGGGATCCGGTGCACCAGGGGCGCTCCCCGCAGTATCCGCTGGCGGGCATCGGCGCAGAGTTCGGCGACCAGCGCAGCCTGCCGCACCGCGCGTTCCGATGAGGCCTCTGCGCCGAAGTCGGCCAGCGTCAGGCCGTGCCGCTCCAACTGGTCGGCGGGCAGGTAGTGGCGCCCGCGTGGGTGGTCCACGCTGATGTCCTGCCAGAAGTTGATCAGTTGCAGGGCGCTGCAGATGTCGTCGCTCTGCGCAAGCGCTTCTGGCGCATCGATGCCATAGAGGTGCAGCAGCAGGCGCCCGACCGGCTGCGCCGACCAGTGGCAGTAGGCCAGGAGTTCGTCCATGCCGGTATAGGCGTGACCGGCCGCGGTGTACCGCACGTCCTGTTCGAAAGCACTGAGCAGGTCGTGCAGCAAGTGCGGTGGAAACCGGTGCTGCTTTTGGGCCCGAGCCAGGGCCCCGAAAACGCGCTGCCAGGCCGCTTCGGTGTCTGGGGGCAGGGGTGTGCCGTCCAGGCAAGTTTGCAGGGCCTGCCGGTAGGCGGCGAGGTGGGCCAAGCGCTCGGCCACCGACCAGTTGCCTTCGTCGGCCAGGTCGTCGGCGGTGCGGGCGAAGTGGTAGAGCGCCACCACGGCGGGCCGCAGTGCGGGCGGGCACAGCCACGAGGCGACCGGGAAGTTCTCGTAATGCCCCACACCGCGGGTCAGCGGCGCCAGCCCGGCATCGGTGCTGGCGGGGGGCGGGGTGGGGGCGGGGCTCATGGGGCTGGGCGGGGCGGAAAGCCCTGAATGTAACGGCGCGGATGTCCGATCAATCTGATCTACAATTTTACTAACCGGTCAGTCATTAGCGATTCGATCGCACCGATTCCGTCCTCTGTCGTCATCCCCATCGAACAGACATGAAAACCCCTGCTTCTTATGCCATGACCCTGCTGGCGGCTTTGCTGCTCGCGGCCTGCGGTCGCCCCGAGCCCGTCGCCGAACCGGTGCGGGCCGTCAAGCTGCTGACCGTCGGCGTGGACGGCGTGCACCAGGCGCCGGAGTTCGCGGGCGAGGTGCGGGCCCGTGTGGAATCGCGGCTCGGTTTCCGGGTCGGCGGCAAGCTGCTGGAGCGTCCGGCCGAGGTGGGACAGGCCGTGCGGGCGGGGCAACTGCTGGCACAACTGGACCCGCAGGATCTGGCGCTGGCGAGCCAGGCGGCCCAGGCCCAGGTGAGCGCCGCGCAGACCCAGCGCGACCTCGCTGCGGCCGACTTCCGCCGTTACCAGGAACTGCGTGACAAAGGCTTCATCAGCAGCGCCGAACTGGAGCGCCGTCAGGCCCAGCTCGACGCGGCCGAAGCAGCCTGGCGCCAGGCGCGTGCCCAGGCGGCGGTGCAGGGCAACCAGGCCGGCTACAGCCGCCTCGTCGCCGATGCGGCGGGGGTGGTGGTCGGTGTGGATGCCGAGGTGGGGCAGGTGGTGGCGGCCGGGGCCCCGGTGGTGCGGTTGGCCCGCGACGGCGCGCGCGACGTGGTGTTCGCTGTGCCCGAGGGGGTGGTGGCGCGCGTCCGGCCCGGTGCGCAGGCGCAGGTACGTCTGGGCGCGGCGGGCTCCGCTGCAGAGGCCGCGACGTGGCAGGCATCCGTGCGCGAGGTGGCGGCCAGTGCCGACCCGGTCACCCGCACCTACGCGGTCAAGCTGGCCCTGCCGGCCGATGCCCAGGTGCCCCTGGGCGCAACGGCCTATGTGCGCCTGGCCCCACAGGAAGGCCAGGCACCGGCGGCCATCCGCTTGCCCACCAGCGCGCTGATGCGCGGCGAGGGCAGCGGGGCGTCGTCAACCGTCTGGGTCTTTGATCCCGCCACCAGCACCGTGCAGTTGCGGCCCGTGGTGGTTGCGGGTGCGGACGGCAATGCCTTGTTGATCGCCGATGGCCTGCGCCCGGGTGAAGCGGTGGTCGCGACCGGGGTGCATGTCCTGGCGCCGGGCCAGAAGGTCGCGCGCTTTCACGACGCGGACCGCCAGCAGTGAGGCCCGGCATGCAGAACCCGACCCCTGCCGGGAGCTCCGGCCACTGGATTTCGCGCATGAACCTGTCGCAGTGGGCGCTGGACCATCCGGCTTTCACGCGCTACCTCATGATCGTGCTCATGCTGCTGGGCGTGGCGGCCTACTTCCAGCTTGGGCAGGATGAAGACCCGCCCTTCACCTTTCGGGCCATGGTGGTGCGGGTTTACTGGCCCGGGGCCACCGCGCAGCAGGTGGCGGAGCAGGTGGCCGACCGCATCGAGAAGACGCTGCAGGAGGTGCCCTATGCCGACAAGATCCGCAGCTATGCCAAGCCGGGCGAGGCGCTCATCCTGTTCCAGCTCAAGGACTCGTCGCCAGCGGCCGAGGTGCCTCAGATCTGGTACACGGTGCGCAAGAAGGTGGGCGACATGCGCGCCACCCTGCCCCAGGGGGTGGTCGGGCCCTTCTTCAACGACGAGTTTGGCGACGTCTACGGCGTGATCTACGCGCTGCAGGGGCCGGGGTATTCACCGGCCGAACTCAAGGCCGTGGCCGACGACGTGCGCCAGCAACTGCTGCGCGTGCGGGACGTGGCCAAGGTCGAACTGTTCGGGGTGCAGGACGAGAAGCTGTTCGTCGAAATTTCCCACAAGCGGTTGGCGCTGATGGGGCTGGACCTGAATCAGGTGCTGACCGCGCTGGGGCAGCAGAACGCGGTGGAGTCGGCCGGTGCCGTGCAGGCGCCCGACGACGTGGTGCAGGTGCGCGTGGGCGGGGCGTTCGACACGGTCGAGCAACTGCGCGCCATGCCCATTCGCGGCGCCAGCGGGGCGCAGTTCCGGCTCGGTGACATCGCCGACATCCGCAAGGCTTATGTGGACCCGCCGAGCATCCTGGTGCGCCACAACGGCGAGGCGTCCATCGCGCTGGGCATCGCCATGGCCAAAGGGGGCGACATCATTGCCCTGGGCGAGGCGCTGGGCGAACGGCTCGGCGCCATCGAGGCCGCGCTGCCGGCGGGCATGGCGCTGGTGCAGGTGCAGGACCAGCCCGCGGCGGTGACGACCTCGGTCAACGAATTCGTGAAGGTGCTGATCGAAGCGGTGGTCATCGTGCTGGGCGTGAGCTTTCTCAGCCTGGGCCTGCACCGCCACGGTGGCGCGCACACCGCAGGCTGGCGCATCGGCCGCTACGTGCTGGATGTGCGTCCGGGCCTGGTGGTGTTCATCACCATCCCCCTGGTGCTGGCCATCACCTTCCTGGCCATGCACTACTGGGGCATCGGGCTGCACAAGATCTCGCTGGGTTCGCTGATCATCGCCCTGGGTTTGCTGGTGGACGACGCGATCATCGCGGTCGAGATGATGGTGCGCAAACTCGAAGAGGGTTACGACATGGTGCGTGCCGCGACTTTCACCTGGGACGCCACCGCCATGCCCATGCTCACCGGCACGCTGATCACGGCGGCGGGCTTCCTGCCGATCGGCATGGCCAAGTCCACGGTGGGTGAATACACCTTCGCCATCTTCGGCGTGACGGTGGTGGCGCTCATCATTTCGTGGTTCGTGGCCGTGCTGTTCGTGCCCTACCTGGGCGTGCGGCTGCTCAAGGTCAAGCCCCATGTGGGCCATGCCGAAGAGGTGTTTGACGGGCCGTTCTACGAGCGCTTCCGCGCGTTGGTGAACTGGTGCGTGCAGCACCGCTGGATCACCATCGGCCTGACCATCGCCACCTTCGTGCTGGGCCTGGCCGGCATGGGCAAGGTGCAGCAGCAGTTCTTCCCGGATTCAAGCCGGCCGGAGATTCTGGTGGACCTGTGGCTGCCCGAGGGCGCGAGCATGGCCGCCAACGACGCGGTGACGCGGCGCGTGGAGCAGCGCCTGATGGCCGAAGAGGGCGTCGCCGCGGTCAGCGCCTGGGTCGGTTCGGGGGTGCCGCGCTTTTACCTGCCGCTGGACCAGATCTTTCCGCAGAGCAATGTGTCGCAGCTCATCGTCATGCCGCACGACCTGAAGACCCGCGAGCGGCTGCGCCACCGTCTGCCCGCATTGCTGGCGAGCGAATTCCCCGAAGTCCGCGGCCGGGTGAAGCTGCTGCCCAACGGACCGCCCGTGCCCTACCCGGTGCAGTTCCGTGTGGTGGGCACCGACCCGACGGTGCTGCGCGGGTTGGCCGACGAGGTCAAGGCGCGATTGCGCGAGCACCCCGACACCCGGGGTGTGAACGACAACTGGAACGAGTCGGTCAAGGCGCTGCGGCTGGAAGTGGATCAGGACAAGGCGCGCGCGCTGGGCGTGTCGAGCCAGTCCATTGCGCAGGCTGCGCGGACCATCCTGAGCGGCACCACCATCGGCCAGTACCGCGAAGGGGACAAGCTGATCGACATCGTGCTGCGCCAGCCGCTGCACGAGCGCGACGCCCTCACCAGCCTGGGCAATGCTTACCTGCCCACGGCCAGCGGTCAGGCCATCCCGCTGCTGCAGATTGCCCGCCCGGTGTTCGGCTGGGAGCCGGGGGTGATCTGGCGCGAGAACCGCGACTACGCGATCACCGTGCAAGGCGATCTGGTCGACGGCGTGCAGGGAGCGACCGTCACCAACGCGCTGCTGCCGACGATGCGCGCGCTGGAGGCCGGCTGGATCGAGCGCGGGCTGTCGGGCTACCACATCCAGGTGGCCGGCGCGGTGGAGGAGAGCAGCAAGGGCTCGGCCTCCATCGCGGCCGGTGTGCCGCTGATGCTGTTCATCGTGTTCACCCTGCTGATGATCCAGTTGCAGAGCTTCAGCCGGTCGCTGCTGGTGTTTCTCACCGGCCCGCTGGGCCTGGCGGGGGTGGCCGCCGCACTGCTGGCGCTGGACCGGCCGTTTGGCTTCGTGGCGCTGCTGGGCGTGATCGCGCTGATGGGCATGATCCAGCGCAATTCGGTGATCCTGATCGACCAGATCGAGCAGGACCGTGCGCGCGGCGTGCCGGCCTGGGATGCCATCGTCGACGCGGCCGTGCGCCGCATGCGGCCCATCGTGCTGACCGCCGCCGCAGCGGTGCTGGCCATGATTCCGCTCTCGCGCAGCGTGTTCTGGGGGCCGATGGCGGTGGCCATCATGGGCGGGCTCATCGTGGCGACGGTGCTGACCCTGCTGGCCCTGCCGGCGATGTACGCGGCCTGGTTCCGGGTGAAGCGGTAGCTCCCTGCGCCGCTGGCGCGGCTTCCCCCTCCGTGGCGCGCCAGCGGCGCTTCGAGGGGGGACGCACCCTGTGGCTCGGCGCAGCCGGTCTCGCGGGTGCTGCTGGACCAGGGCACTTCTTTTGGCGCGTGTCGTCAGCCGCAGGCCGCTCGCGCACAATCAACCCCATGCGCCTGCGCCACATCGAGGTCTTCAATGCCGTCATGCTCACGGGCAGCGTGAGTGCTGCGGCGCGCATGATCAATGTCACCCAACCGGCCGTGAGCCGCACGCTGCAGCATGCCGAGTTGCAACTGGGTTTTCCGCTGTTCCAGCGCGTGGGTGGGCGGTTGCGGCCCACGGTCGAGGCGCAGACCCTGTACCCGCACGTCGAGCGGCTGTTCACGCAGCTCGACGAGGTGCAGCGCCTATCGGCCAATCTGCGCGCCGGCCGCAGCCAGAGCGAGTTGCGCGTGCTCACCGTGCTCGGGCTGAGCTACGAGGTCATGCCGCGCGCCATGCGCCTGTTCCGCCAGAAGCACCCTTCGCTGGTGGTGCACCACCAGGCCCTGCATTCGCCCCAGATCGTTTCGGCGCTGGTGCTGCAGGAAGCCGATGTCGGCTACGTGTTCAGCACCCTGCCGCACCCGGCACTGACGCACGAACAACTGGGCGCGCGGTACATGGTCTGTGTTGCCCCCAAAGGCATGCTGCCGGCGCGCGTGGTGCGCTCCGGGCAGGTGGGCCTGAACCAACTGGCCGGTGTGCCTGTGCTTTCGCTGGACAGCCAGGACCCGCTGGGCATGCTGTTGGCCCACGCCGTGCGCGACAGCGAAACAGGCCTGAACGTGGTGATGACGGTGCAGACCTACCACGTGGCCCTGGCCCTGGCGCATCACGGGGTGGGCGTGGCCCTGGTCGAAGCCTGCACCGCCGCGTCGGCCGATCCGGCGCGGGTGGATGTGTTGCGGCTGGAGCCCCAGATCGATGTGCCGGTGCACGTGTTGCGGCCGCTGGCACGGCCGCATTCGCAGACCGTGCGTTTCTTCACCCGCTGCATGCAGCAGGCCTTGCAGGCCGTGGGGGTCAGTCCGGTGAATTGAGCGCCTGTGCCACGCGCTCGGCGCTGCCCATCGCGAGGGTGAAGCCCAGCGCACCGTGCCCGGTGTTGAGCAGCAGGTTGGCGGGAGCACCGGCCGCGCGGCCGATCAGGGGCCAGCCCGTGGGGGTGGCGGGACGCAGGCCGCTCCAGGCACCGAGATCGCTGGCCTGGGCCAGTTGCGGGAAGACGTCGCCTGTGGTCGCGGCCAATGAGGCGATGCGCTCGGGCAGCACGCGCGTGTCGTCGCCCACCAGCTCGGCCATGCCGGCCACGCGCAGGCGGGCACCCAGCCGGGCGAACACCACCTTGCGGGCGATGTCGGTGACGCTGACTTGTGGCGCCTGACCGGGGGCTTCCGGCACGGGCAAGGTGATGCTGTAGCCCTTGAGCGGATAGACCGGCACACCCAGACCCAGCGCGCGGCCCAGCCCTGCGGACGCGGTGCCGGCTGCCAGCACAAACTGGTCGGCCTGCAGGTCTCCCGCGTCGGTTCGCACCGCGATGATGCGAGTGCCTTCACGAACCCAGCCCGTCACGGTGCGGCCCAGCTCGAAGCGCACGCCGCGGTCGGCCAAGCGCTGGTACAGGGCCAGACAGACCTTCAGGCAGTCGGCTGCGCACTCGCTGGGGGTGTGGACCCCGCCGGCAATGCGGGGCGCGTAGTGGGCCAGCGCGGGTTCCACGTCCTGGCACTGCGCCGGCGTGAGAGCGGTCTGCGGCTGGCCGCCCAGGGCGCGCTGCAGGTCGAGCTGGCGACGTGCCGCATCGAAGCTGGCGGCATCGGGGTAGAGCACGAGCTTGCCGGTGCTGGAGAAGTCGCAGTCCAGTTGCTCGGCCTCGCGCAAGTCGTCGAAAGCCAGGCGGCTGGCGGCCGCCAAAGCCAGCAGCCGTGCCGTGGTGTCGCGCGACACCGAGCCGCGGCAGGCAGCGAGGAAACGCAGGCCCCAGGCCCACTGGTGCGGGTCGGCCTGCAGGCGGAACTTCAGGGGCGAATCAGCGGCCAGCAGGAGCTTGGGCAACTGGCGCCAGATCGACGGATCGGCCAGGGGTTGCACGTACGAATAGCTCAGCTGGGCGCCGTTGCCGCCACTGGCACCAGCGCCCGGGTGCTGGCGGTCGACCACGGTCACGCGCCAGCCATCGCGTTGCAGGCGCCAGGCGGTGGTCAGGCCGATGATGCCGGCGCCCACCACGAGGGCATGACCGGGAGATTGGGGAGAGCGGTTCATGGCCGCGAATGTAGTCCGCCGTGGCCGCCGGGAAAAATGCCGATCGCGCCGTCGCCCATAACCAAAATTTATGGACAAGACCGAAAAAGGCATTTCCGACCGGCAAGGGCTGTGCATAGACTGCCGCGCTGTGTCTGTTCTGTTTGTTGGCCTGCCATGAATCCCGATACCCGCGTCTTCCACCGTCAACTCGCCACGCGTCCGCCTCTGGCCGTGAAAGGGCAGGGGGTGCACCTGTTCGATGCCGAGGGGCGTGCCTACATCGATGCGTCAGGGGGCGCGGCGGTTTCCTGCCTCGGCCACGGGCACCCGGACGTGCTGGCCGCGATGCATGCGCAGATCGATCAACTGGCCTACGCGCACACCAGCTTTTTCACCACCGAAGTGGCAGAGCAACTGGCCGACCAACTGGTGTCCACGGCGCCGGCCGGCATGAGCCACGTCTACTTCGTCAGCGGGGGGTCGGAGGCGGTGGAGTCGGCGCTCAAGATGGCGCGGCAGTACTTCGTGGAAATCGGTCAGCCGCAGCGTGAGCATTTCATCGCGCGGCGGCAGAGCTACCACGGCAACACCCTGGGGGCCCTGGCTGTAGGTGGCAATGAATGGCGCCGGGCGCAATTCCGCCCCCTGCTGATCGACGTGACCCACGTGGCGCCGTGCTACGAATACCGGGACCGGCATGCCGACGAAACCCCGGAACAGTACGGGCAGCGGCTGGTGGCGGAGCTGGCCGAAGCCATTGAACGCCTGGGGCCCGACAAGGTGATGGCCTTCGTGGCCGAAACCGTGGGTGGCGCGACCGCTGGTGTGCTCACCCCGGTGCCGGGTTATTTCAAGGGCGTGCGCGAACTCTGCGACCGGCATGGCATTTTGCTGATCCTAGACGAAGTCATGTGTGGCATGGGCCGCACCGGCACGCTGCATGCCTGCGAGCAGGAAGGCGTGGTGCCCGACCTGCTCACCGTCGCCAAAGGTCTGGGCGGTGGCTACCAGCCCATCGGTGCGGTGCTGGCGCAGGAACGTATCGTCGACGCCATGCGCCAGGGCAGCGGCCTGTTCCAGCACGGGCACACCTATCTGGGGCATGCGGTGGCGTGCGCCGCAGCGCTGGCGGTGCAGCGCGTCATTCAGCGCGATGGCCTGCTCGCCCAGGTGCGCGAGCGTGGCGCCTACCTGGCCTCCCGCCTGCAAGCGGTTCTGGGTGAGCATCCCCATGTCGGGGATATCCGCGGACGGGGCTTGTTCTGGGGCATTGAGTTGGTGCAGGACCGGGCGACGCGCCAGTGGTTCGATCCGTCGCTCAAACTGCATGCGCGCCTGAAGGCGGCGGCCATGGCCGAAGGCCTGATGATCTACCCCATGGGTGGAACGGTCGATGGGCGCTGCGGCGACCACGTGCTGCTGGCGCCGCCTTTCATCAGCAGCCCTGAGGAACTGGATGCCATCGTGGACCGTCTCGTGCGCGCTCTGGCCCAGGTGATGAAGGGCATTCGCTGACGTCATGATGATTTGGCATGACGTTTTAGGGAATGCCCGCAGTCATTGGTGGTCGTCTTGCATGAAGCTTGCTTTACTATTTAAGTCCGTCGCTGCCAGCCACAAGCTGGAGCGACATTGTTCAACCAAGCAGACCCCCTGCAGGAGATGTTTCCCATGAAAAAAATCACCGCCTACCTCAGCGCCGTTGCCGCCGCTGCTGCCTTCATGGCGCCGGTCGCGCCGGCCCACGCACAGCAGAAATTCATGACCATCGGTACCGGCGGCGTGACAGGGGTTTATTACGCAGCGGGTGGTGCCATCTGCCGTCTGGTCAACAAGGACCGCTCCAAACACGGCTACCGCTGCACCGTGGAATCCACGGGTGGTTCGGTCGCCAACATCAACACCATCAATGCCGGTGACCTGGACTTCGGCGTGGCCCAGTCCGATGCGCAGTTCAATGCCGCCAAGGGCCTGAAGGCCTTCGAGGGCAAGCCCGTGGGCGATCTGCGCGCCGTGCTGTCGCTGCACCCCGAGCCGCTGACGCTGGTGGCCCGCAAGGAAGCCGGTATCAAGTCGCTGGCCGATCTCAAGGGCAAGCGTGTCGCCATCGGCAACCCCGGCTCCGGCACCCGTTCTTCGGTGGACGAACTGCTGGCTGCCGCCGGCCTGAAGGGCAGCGACTTTGCCGCGGTCTCCGAGCTCAAGGCCGACGAACACGGCGCCGCTCTGTGCGACAACAAGATCGACGCGTTCTTCTATGTGGTGGGCCACCCCAGCGCCAACATCCAGGACCCGATGACCACCTGCGGTGCGCAACTGGTGAACATCACCGGCCCCGTCGTGGACAAGCTGGTGTCGGCCAACGCCTTCTACGCCAGTGCCAAGATCCCGGCCAAGACCTACCCTTCGCAAGCCGCCGATCTCGACACCTACGGGGTGATGGCCACCGTGGTCACCTCGGCCAAGAAGTCCGAAGAAGAGGTCTACCTGTTCGTCAAGGCCGTGTTTGACAACATCGACGACTTCAAGAAGCTGCACCCGGCCTTTGCCGGCCTGCAGCCGGAAAACATGATCAAGGCGGGCCTGTCGGCACCGTTGCACCCCGGTGCGGTCAAGTACTACAAGGAAAAGGGCTGGGTCAAGTAAGCCCTTCTGTGCGAGTCAATGCCCCATGTTGCTGGTCGACATGGGGCATTTTTTGATGGCACACCCCACCGGCCCGACGCCTTGCGCGGGCCGGATCCATTGGCAGTACACAAAGGAAGCTACCCGTGAACGCCCCTTCGAACGTCGCGGACATTGATGTCAACCAACTGGTCGAGGACAACGACACTGGCGGCCGCCAGCCCGGCCCTGTCGTTGCCCGCCTGCTCATGGGCGTGGCCCTGGCCTGGTCGCTGTTCCAGCTCTGGATTGCGTCGCCCCTGCCGTACATGGTGTCGAACCTGATTCCGGTGCTCAACGACACCCAGACGCGCGCCATTCACCTGGCTTTTGCCGTCTTTCTGGCCTTCATGGCGTACCCGGCCAGCAAGCGCTCGCCGCGCGACCATGTGCCCTTGCTCGACTGGGCGCTGGCCCTGGTGGGCGCCTTCGCGGCGTCTTATATTTTTGTTTTCTACCGCGAACTGGCCACACGGCCGGGCCAGCCGACGCCGATGGATGTGTGGACGGCGGTGTTGGGCATCGTGCTGCTGCTCGAGGCCACGCGCCGCGTGCTGGGCCTGCCCATGGTGATCGTGGCCCTGGTCTTCCTGACCTACACCTTCGCCGGCCCCTACATGCCCGATCTGATGGCGCACAAGGGCGCGTCGCTCGACCGTGCGATGACGCACCAATGGCTCACCACCGAAGGGGTGTACGGGGTGGCGCTGGGCGTGTCCAGCGGGTTCATCTTCCTGTTCGTGCTGTTTGGCTCCTTGCTGGACAAGGCCGGGGCGGGTAACTACTTCATCAAGTCGGCCTTCGCCTTGCTCGGTCACATGCGCGGTGGCCCGGCCAAAGCGGCGGTGGTTTCGTCGGCCGCAACCGGTGTGATCTCGGGCTCGTCGATCGCCAACGTCGTCACCACCGGCACGTTCACGATTCCCCTGATGAAGCGCGTCGGCTACCGGGGTGACCAGGCGGGTGCCGTGGAGGTGTCGTCGTCGGTGAACGGGCAGATCATGCCGCCGGTCATGGGCGCTGCCGCGTTCCTCATGGTCGAGTATGTGGGCATCCCTTATGTCGACGTGATGAAGCACGCCTTCCTGCCGGCGGTCATCTCCTACATCGCGCTGTTCTACATCGTGCATCTGGAAGCCCTCAAGGCCAACATGACGGGCCTGCCGCGCCGCGGCAACAGCACGGCTTCGCAGCGCCTGGTGTCGTTTCTCATGACGGTGGCGGGCTTCATCGTGCTCGCTGGCATCACCTATTACGTGATCGGCTTCCTCAAATCGGCGCTGGGGGACGCCGCCACGGCCCTGATCGGGCTGGGGCTGGTGGCGGTCTATGTCGCGCTGCTGTGGGTGGGGTCGCGCCAGCCGGAGTTGCCCCTGGACGATCCGAACGCCCCGGTGTTTGAACTGCCCGAAACCGGTCCCACGGTCAAATCGGGTCTGCACTATCTGCTGTCGGTGGTGGTGCTGGTGTGGTGCCTGATGGTCGAACGCCTGTCGCCAGCCTTGTCGGCCTTCTGGGCCACGCTGTTCATGATCTTCGTGATGCTGACCCAGAAACCGATCATCGGTTTCTTCCGGGGCGATCACCGCTTCGGAGAGCAGGTCAAGGCGGGCTTCCAGGACCTGATCGACGGACTGGTGACCGGTGCGCGCAACATGATCGGCATCGGGGTGGCCACCGCGGCTGCCGGCATCATCGTCGGCACCGTGTCCCTCACGGGGGTGGGCCTGGTCATGACCGAGGTGGTGGAAATCCTCTCGGGCGGCAACCTCATGCTGATGCTGGTGCTGGTGGCCGTCATCAGCCTGATCCTCGGTATGGGTCTGCCAACCACGGCCAACTACATCGTGGTGTCCACGCTGATGGCGCCCGTGATCGTGGAGCTGGGCGCGCAGAGCGGGCTGATCGTGCCGCTGATCGCCGTGCACCTGTTCGTGTTCTATTTCGGTCTCATGGCCGACGTCACCCCGCCCGTGGGATTGGCGTCGTTCGCGGCGGCCGCCATCGCCAAGCACGATCCCATCAAGACCGGCATCACCGCGTTCTACTACAGCATGCGCACGGCGATCCTGCCGTTTCTGTTCATCTTCAACACGCAGCTGCTGCTGATCGGCCTGGACGGCCCGTTGCACGTGATCCTGACCATGGGCACGGCCCTGATCGCCATGTTGGTCTTTGCTGCGGCCACCTCGGGGTATTTCTTTGCCCGCAGTCGCTGGTATGAGTCGATCGCCTTGCTGCTGGTGTGCTTCACCCTGTTCCGCCCAGGGTTCTGGTTGGACATGGTTCACCCGCCCTTTGACGAGCTCAGGGGGGAGGCCATGATGCAATCTATCGAAGCGGCTCCCGCCAACACCGGCAAACGGGTCTGGATCGAAGGCATGAACATGGATGGCAAAGACATCCGCAAGGGAGCGCTGATCCCGCTGGGCGCCCCTGGCGATGCCAAGACCCGACTGGCCAGCGCCGGTCTGACGGTCATGCCCGATGGCGACACCCTCATGGTGGTGGGGGTCAAGTTCGGCAGCACGGCCGAAAAACTGGGTATCGAGCAGAGCTTCCACATCACGTCGGTGGAAGTGCCTGCCGATCGGCCGGCCAAGGAATGGCTGTTCCTGCCGGCGTTCGCGGTGCTGGGTCTGATCGTGTTCCTGCAGCGCCGCCGGGCGAAGACGGCAGCGCCGGTGAAGCGATGAGCCAGCCCGTGCGCATTGCGCTGATCCATGCGCTGGCCCATTCGGTCGAGCCGATCAATGCCGAAATGGCCCGGGCCTGGCCCGAGGCCATTCGCATGAACCTGCTCGACGACAGCCTTTCGGCCGACCTGGCGCGCGACGGACGCGGGCTCGATGCGGCCATGCACGAGCGCTTCGAATGCCTGGCCGCCTACGCCGAAGCCACCGGAGCCCGAGGCATCCTGTTCACGTGCTCGGCCTTCGGTTCGTGCATCGAGGCGGTGGCCGCACGGCGGCCGCACATGCCGGTGCTCAAACCCAACGAGGCCATGATCGCCGATCTGGCGCGGGTGCAGGGGCCGGTCGGTTTGATTGCATCGTTCGCGCCGACCCTGGCTTCGATGCCGGCCGAGTTTCCTCCGCAGGTGCCGTTGAAGACAGCGCTGGTCGAGGGCGCGATGGCAGCTTTGAACGCGGGCGACGGGCCGGGACACGACGCGGCGGTGGTCGCGGTCGCGCGCCATCTGGCGGCACAGGGATGCCAGGCGCTGGCCCTGGCACAGTTCAGCATGGCCAGGGCCGCTGCAGCGGTGACAGCCGCCACAGGGCTGCCGGTGTTCACCACCCCCGGCAGCGCGGTGGGCTTGCTCCGGCGCCAGCTGGCGCCATGAACCCGCGGCGCCAGCAGCTACAATAGAAGGTTGCCGTCAAACGGTGCGTCAAGGCGCGTGGTTCCCTGTGAACCCGTTTCCGTTGCGCGACCGGACAGCCGGCGCGCGGGTGGCGAAATTGGTAGACGCACCAGGTTTAGGTCCTGACGCCAGCAATGGTGTGGGGGTTCGAGTCCCCCCCCGCGCACCACGGCACCGTGGAACACAGATCACTACCGGCAGGCCAGCCGAACTGGCTGGCCGATACCCATTTGGAGAACGACATGACCGTCACCGTTGAAACCCTGGAGAAGCTGGAGCGCAAGATCACGCTCACGCTGCCTGCCGACGTGATCAAGAACGAGGTGGAAAGCCGCCTCAAGCGACTGGCCCGCCAGGTCAAGATGGACGGTTTCCGTCCGGGCAAGGTGCCGTTCAACGTCGTGGCCCAGCGCTACGGCTATTCGGTCCACTACGAAGTCATGAACGACAAGGTGGGCGAGGCCTTCAACAAGGCGGCCAATGAAGCCCAACTGCGTGTGGCCGGCCAGCCGCAGATCACCGAGAAGGACGGTGCGCCCGAGGGCGAGATCGCCTTCGACGCCGTGTTCGAGGTCTACCCCGAAGTCAAGATTGCTGACCTGGCTGCTGCCGAGGTAGAAAAGGTGTCGGCCGAAGTCAGCGATGCCGCTATCGAGCGCACGCTGGACATTCTGCGCAAGCAGCGCCGCACGTTTGCCCAGCGCGCTGCCGACCAGGCGGCCCAGGACGGCGACCGCGTGACCATCGACTTCGCCGGCAAGATCGACGGTGAGCCTTTCGAAGGCGGCAAGGCCGAGGGCTTCCAGTTCCTGGTCGGCGAAGGCCAGATGCTCAAGGAGTTTGAAGACGCCGTGCGAGGCATGAAGGCCGGCGAGTCCAAGACGTTCCCGCTGAATTTTCCGGCCGACTACCACGGTCAAGACGTGGCGGGCAAGACCGCCGACTTCCTGGTGACCCTGAACAAGATCGAAGCGGCCCACCTGCCGGAGGTTGACGAGACCTTTGCCAAGGCCCTGGGCATCGCCGACGGTTCTGT
Source organism: Hydrogenophaga electricum (assembly GCF_030160815.1). Taxonomy (NCBI): domain Bacteria; kingdom Pseudomonadati; phylum Pseudomonadota; class Betaproteobacteria; order Burkholderiales; family Comamonadaceae; genus Hydrogenophaga; species Hydrogenophaga electricum. The sequence continues at coordinate 122,557 of NZ_BSPB01000001.1, forward strand.
GGACGGTCTGCGTGCCGACATCCAGAAGAACCTGGCGCGCGAGGTGAAATTCCGCGTGCTGGCCCGCAACAAGCAAGCCGCTCTGGATGCCCTGGTGGCCCAGTCCGAACTGGATCTGCCGAAGTCGGTCGTGCAGGCCGAGATCGACCGTCTGGTCGAGGGCGCGCGCGCCGACCTCAAGCAGCGTGGTGTCAAGGATGCGGACAAGGCGCCGATTCCCGCCGAGCTGTTCCGGGAACAGGCCGAGCGCCGCGTCCGCATGGGCCTGGTGGTGGCCGAGGTGGTGCGCGCCAACGAACTGCATGCCAAGCCCGAGCAGCTCAAGGCCCACATCGAAGAGCTGGCCTCGTCCTACGAAAAGCCTGCCGAAGTGATGCGCTGGTACCAGAGCGACAACCGCCGCATGGCCGAAATCGAGGCTGTGGTGATCGAGAACAACGTGACCGATTTCGTCCTCGGCAAGGCCAAAGTGACGGAAAAGAGCGTCGACTTCGACGAGCTGATGGGTCAGTCCTGATCCCACGCCGTTTCGGCTGGCACGAAAGGGGCGGGTTTCCGCCCCTTTTTGTTGGCGCCTGCTTGCATTTCCGGGACTGGGCGTCATATGCGCCCGGTAGGTCACAGCGGGCAATCCCGTGGTCGCGGGTCGGCCATGACGGGTTGGTTACAGTAGCGGCATTGCCGTCAAGAATTGGAGAGTTCGAATGAGCGCATTGGACATTCAGGGCCTGGGTATGGTGCCCATGGTGATCGAGCAGTCGGGTCGCGGCGAACGCGCCTATGACATCTATTCGCGCCTGCTCAAGGAGCGCGTGGTGTTTCTGGTCGGTCCGGTCAACGACCAGTCGGCCAACCTGGTGGTGGCGCAGCTGCTGTTCCTGGAAAGCGAAAACCCCGACAAGGACATCTCGTTCTACATCAACTCGCCGGGTGGCTCGGTCAGCGCGGGCATGTCGATCTTCGACACGATGAACTTCATCAAGCCCGATGTGTCGACGCTGTGCATGGGCATGGCTGCGAGCATGGGGGCCTTCCTGCTTGCTGCGGGCGCCAAAGGCAAGCGTTTCGCGCTGCCGAACTCCAAGATCATGATTCACCAGCCACTGGGCGGCACCCAAGGGCAAGCCACGGAGATCGAGATCCATGCGCGCGAGATCCTCAAGACCCGCGAACAGCTCAACAAGATTCTGGCAGAGCGCACCGGCCAGCCGCTGGAGAAGATCGAACGCGACACCGAGCGCGACTACTACCTGACCGCTGCCGAATCGGCCGAATACGGCCTGATCGACAAGGTCATCGACAAGCGCGGCGCCGCAGCCTGAGGCTGAATTCAGCCGACGAAGTCATGTAGAAGTATTCATGGCTTCGTCGGAAAGTGGTTGTCCGCCCGCTTTTCCCCGGTTTGGCCCCCTTGGGGGTTGATCTATCATTGAACGCCTTGCAACCGCAGCATTTCTCGCATCCGCACATCCATGGCCGACAAAAAAGCCGCTTCCGGTGAAAAAGCGCTCTACTGCTCCTTTTGCGGTAAGAGCCAGCACGAGGTCAAGAAACTGATCGCCGGGCCGTCGGTGTTCATCTGCGACGAGTGCATCGATCTGTGCAACGACATCATTCGCGACGAGCTGCCCGGGCTTGAGGCGGTCAAGAGTTCATCGGACGATCTGCCCACACCGGTCGATCTCAAATCCAATCTCGACAACTACGTCATTGGCCAGGAGACAGCCAAGCGCGCTCTGGCCGTGGCGGTGTACAACCACTACAAGCGCCTGCGCCACAAGCAGGCAGCCCGCAAGGACGAGGTCGAGCTGTCCAAGAGCAACATCCTGCTGATCGGGCCGACCGGTTCGGGCAAGACCTTGCTGGCGCAGACGATGGCCCGCATGCTCAACGTGCCTTTCGTGATGGCCGACGCGACCACGCTGACCGAAGCCGGCTACGTGGGTGAGGATGTGGAAAACATCGTTGCCAAGCTGCTGCAGAGCTGCAACTACGACGTCGAGCGTGCGCAGCAGGGCATTGTCTACATCGACGAAATCGACAAGATCACCCGCAAGTCGGACAACCCCTCCATCACGCGCGATGTGTCGGGGGAAGGCGTGCAGCAGGCGTTGCTCAAGCTGGTGGAAGGCACCATGGCCAGTGTGCCCCCGCAAGGTGGGCGCAAGCACCCGAACCAGGACTTCCTGCAGGTCGATACGTCCAACATCCTGTTCATCTGTGGCGGCGCGTTCGCCGGTCTCGAAAAAATCATCGAGAACCGCACCGAAGCGTCGGGCATGGGGTTTGGTGCGGTGGTGCGCAGCAAGCAGCAGCGCAGCCTGACCGAGGCGTTCAAGGACATCGAGCCGGAAGACCTGATCAAGTTCGGCCTTATCCCCGAACTGGTGGGGCGCCTGCCGGTGATTGCCAGCTTGGCGGAACTCAGCGAGGACGCGCTGGTCGAGATCCTGACCGAGCCGAAGAATGCGGTGGTCAAGCAGTTCTCGCAGTTGCTGTCCATGGAAGGGGCTGAGCTGGAGGTTCGCCCGGCCGCACTCAAGGCCATTGCCCGCAAGGCACTGGCCCGCAAGACGGGCGCGCGGGGCCTGCGCTCGATCCTTGAGAACGCGCTGATCGACACGATGTTCGATCTGCCCAGTGTCAGCAATGTCGAGAAGGTGGTGGTCGACGAGTCCACCATCGAAGAAAACAAGCCGCCTTTGTTGGTTTACCGCGAAGCGGCCAAGAAGGCTTGATGGCCTCTGCGGGACTGGACGCCGAGTCCGGTCCGGTTGGCGGGCCGCTTGAAACGAGGTCCGCTGGTCCCATCTGACCATTTTGTAGAGGTTGCCAAATGTCCGGACAAACCCCCCTGCCCAGCACCCCGGTGGATCTGCCGTTGCTGCCCTTGCGTGATGTGGTGGTCTTCCCCCACATGGTCATCCCGTTGTTCGTCGGTCGGCCCAAAAGCATCAAGGCGCTCGAATCCGCGATGGAGTCCGAGCGTCGCATCATGCTGGTGGCCCAGAAGGCTGCGGCCAAGGATGAGCCGACGACCGAAGACATGTTCGAGATGGGCTGTGTGGCCACCATCCTGCAGATGCTCAAGCTGCCCGACGGTACCGTGAAGGTGCTGGTGGAAGGCTTGCAGCGTGCCAAGGTGCTGGACATCCACGACACCGAAACCCACTTCGTGGCGCATGTCGATCCGATTGCGCCCGGGGCCGAGCGTGCACAAGCCACCGACACCGAGCTCGAAGCCTTGCGCCGGGCGGTGATGCAACAGTTCGACCAGTACGTCAAGCTCAACAAGAAGATCCCTTCGGAGATCCTCACCTCGATTTCCAGCATCGACGATGCGGGCCGCCTGGCCGATACCATCGCCGCGCACCTGCCGCTCAAGCTGGAGAACAAGCAGGTGGTGCTGGACCTGGATACGGTGAGCAAGCGCCTGGAGAATCTGTTCGAGCAGCTCGAACGCGAAGTCGATATCCTCAACGTCGACAAACGCATCCGTGGGCGCGTCAAGCGCCAGATGGAAAAGAACCAGCGCGACTTCTACCTGAACGAGCAGGTCAAGGCGATTCAGAAGGAGCTGGGTGAGGGCGAAGAGGGTGCCGACCTCGAAGAGATCGAGAAGAAGATCAAGCTGGCCAAGATGCCCGCCGATGCGCGCAAGAAGGCCGAGAGCGAGTTCAAGAAGCTCAAGCTGATGTCGCCCATGTCGGCCGAAGCGACCGTGGTGCGCAACTACATCGATGCGCTGGTCGGCCTGCCCTGGAGCAAGAAGACCAAGATCAAGCACGACCTGGCCAATGCCGAGGCGGTGCTCAATGAAGATCACTACGGGCTGGACAAGGTCAAGGACCGCATCCTCGAATACCTCGCGGTCCAGCAGCGGGTGGACAAGGTCAAGGCGCCGATCCTGTGCCTCGTGGGGCCGCCTGGTGTGGGTAAAACCTCGTTGGGTCAGTCGATTGCCAAGGCCACCGGGCGCAAGTACGTCCGCATGGCGCTGGGTGGCATGCGTGACGAGGCCGAGATCCGCGGCCACCGCCGCACCTACATCGGCGCCATGCCGGGCAAGGTGCTGCAGAGCCTGAACAAGGTCGGCACGCGCAATCCGTTGTTCCTGCTGGACGAAATCGACAAACTGGGGACCGACTTCCGAGGTGACCCGTCGTCGGCGCTGCTGGAGGTGCTCGACCCCGAGCAGAACCACACCTTCGGCGACCACTACGTCGAGGTCGATTTTGATCTCTCTGACGTGATGTTCGTGGCCACCAGCAACTCGATGAACATTCCGCCGGCCCTGCTGGACCGGATGGAGGTCATCCGACTGTCGGGTTACACCGAGGACGAAAAGACCAACATCGCGGTGCGCTACCTGCTGCCCAAGCAGATCAAGAACAATGGCATCCGCGATGGCGAACTGGCGGTGACGGAGGCCGCAGTGCGTGACATCGTGCGTTACTACACCCGCGAAGCTGGTGTGCGCTCGCTGGAGCGTGAGCTCTCCAAGATCTGCCGCAAGGTGGTCAAGGGGTTGCTGCTCAAGAAATACACGCCGCAGGTGGTGGTCACCGACGAGAACCTGAGCGAATTCCTGGGGGTGCGCAAGTACACCTATGGCCGCGCCGAACAGCAAAACCAGGTCGGCCAGGTGGTGGGACTTGCCTGGACGGAGGTCGGTGGCGACCTGCTCACGATCGAAGTGGCGATCATGCCCGGTAAGGGTGTGATCACCCGCACGGGGTCGCTGGGCGACGTGATGAAGGAATCCGTGGAAGCTGCCCGCACCGTGGTGCGCAGCCGGGCCCGTGTGCTGGGTATCAAGGACGAGCTGTTTGACAAGCGCGACCTGCACATCCATGTGCCCGATGGTGCCACGCCCAAGGACGGTCCGAGTGCCGGAGCGGCTATGACGACGGCCTTGGTGTCGGCGCTCACAGGGATTCCGGTGCGAGCCGATGTGGCCATGACGGGTGAAATCACCTTGCGTGGCGAAGTCACGGCGATCGGGGGTCTCAAGGAAAAGTTGCTGGCTGCACTGCGTGGCGGCATCAAGACCGTGATCATTCCTGAGGAGAACGTGAAGGATCTGGCCGAGATTCCCGACAACGTCAAGGAAGGTCTGGAGATCATTCCGGTGAAGTGGATCGACAAGGTGTTGTCCATCGCATTGGAGCGCCAGCCAGTGCCCCTGACGGACGAGGAAGTGGCTGCGCAAGTGGCGGCGGTCTCGGCTGCGGCGCCGTCACCGGACGCCGTGAAGCACTGAGTGCAAAAAAATCCGGGGGCTTGAAAAACTCCGGTTTTTTGCGCTAGAATTCCAGCTTCTGACGAACTTCACCAAACGTCAGAAGTTTGCGGGAATAGCTCAGTTGGTAGAGCGCAACCTTGCCAAGGTTGAGGTCGCGAGTTCGAGCCTCGTTTCCCGCTCCAAATTCAAAAAGGGAAGCCCGGCTTCCCTTTTTTGTCGGATGAGGTGGGCCGGTTTTGCTGGTCCATTGCATGGGGCGCGTTAGCAAAGCGGTTATGCAACGGATTGCAAATCCGTCTAGGGCGGTTCGACTCCGCCACGCGCCTCCAGCCACCTTGTGGTGCCGGCAAACGGTTATGCGGGAATAGCTCAGTTGGTAGAGCGCAACCTTGCCAAGGTTGAGGTCGCGAGTTCGAGCCTCGTTTCCCGCTCCATATCCGAAAAAGGGAAGCTCCGGCTTCCCTTTTTTTCTGGCCACGCCAAGTGATGCCTGCTCCGAAGGGTTGACGCGACCTGCGACAATGCTTGCGGGCCCCGGTGGTGAAACTGGTAGACACAGCGGACTTAAAATCCGCCGCCTCTAACCGGGCGTACCGGTTCGATTCCGGTCCGGGGCACCACGGCATCCTGCGCTAGGTTTTTTCCGGTTTCACCGGTACAGTGAGTTTCCATGACCCGATACAACGCCCCCTTTGAAATCCATGTGCATGGCGATGTGTCGCTGCGCGAGGATGTGGCGTACGAGCAGATTCAAGAGGCGCTCAAGCCCCTTTGGCAGTACGCGGGCGCCCGCTCTCTGGCCGCTGCGGCCGAGAGTGCCTATGAAGATGAACCCGGCATCCGGTTCGACGCCGGAGACCACTTGCTGCAGATCTGCTGGACCGTCCCGGGTGACGAAGACTTCCGTCAGGTGATCGAGGATGCCTGCATGGGTCTCAACGAGATTGCGGCTGCAGGAGCCCCCCTGGAGGTGTCTTTCTACGATACCGAGTTCGACGAGGACGAAGCGCCCGAGGATGCCGAGGCCCGTGACGATTTCATGATGTGTTTCGTCGGGCCGACACCCGCTGCCATCATGCAGGTCCAGCGTGATCTGCTGGTCCAGGATGTGGTGCATGTCATGGAGCGCCATTTCGATGCCACCGAACTCGGTGACGTGGTGGCGGCCATTGACAAGCTGTTCACTCAGCGTTTTGACGATCTGGTGAGCTCCATGCAACTGGGCAAACCGCCTCGTGGTCACGGTGGCCCATCGCATGGCGGCCCTCGCAAACCCCGCCATCTGCATTGAACGGCGGCAATCCGCTCCAGCCTGACTCTGTGCGCAACCAGGCTGGTCAATGAAGGCACTGTTCGCTGCCGATGCGCTGAATCCCGGCGTGCGGCGGCGCGAAGTGTTCGGTTGGGCGATGTACGACTTCGCCAATTCCGGATACACCACGGTGGTGCTGACGGCGGTGTTCGCCGCCTATTTCGTGGGCGCCGTGGCCGGAGGCCGTCCTTGGTCCACGTTTGCCTGGACGGCGGCGCTGAGTCTGTCCAATGCGCTGGTGATGCTCTCGATTCCTGTGATGGGGGCCTGGGCCGACCGGCGGGCTGCCAAAAAGCGCCTGCTCATGATCGTGACGGCGGGTTGCGTGCTCAGCACCGCCGCGTTGGCCGGGGTACAGCCGGGGGGGGTTGTGCTCGCGTTGGTGCTGGTGGTGGTGTCGAACGCCTGTTACGCCTGGGGAGAGTCTCTGGTTGCGGCATTCCTTCCCGAGTTGGCGCGACCAGAAGCGATGGGGCGTGTCAGTGGCTGGGGCTGGAGTCTGGGCTATCTGGGGGGCATGTTGGCGCTGGGGCTGAGCCTGGCCTATGTGTTGTGGGCCCAGGCACAGGGGCAGTCGGCCGACCGCTTTGTGCCCGTCACCATGCTCATCACGGCAGTGACTTTCGGGCTGTCCGCCGGTGTCACATTCGCGCTGGTGCGTGAGCGCCCGGCAGCCGAGACGGCCTCTGCCTCCGTGGCGCTGGGCTGGCGAAGCTCCTGGCGGCAACTGGGTCAGACCCTGCGCGAAGCACGGCAGTACCGTGATTTCCTGTGGTTGCTGGGATGTGCCGTCGCGTACCAAGGTGGGGTTGCCGTGGCGGTAGCGCTGGCCGCCATCTATGCGGAGCAGGTGGTGGGGTTCGCCCAGCAGGAGACCATGGCGTTGATCTTCGTGCTCAACATCGCGGCCATGCTCGGAGCGTTCGTGTTTGGCTATGGCCAGGACCGCCTGGGCCACAAACGGGCCTTGGGCATCACGTTGATAGGGTGGGCCGTTACTTGCATCATCGCGGCGCTGACGACCACCAAAGGGGGGTTCTGGTGGGCTGCCGTCATCGCCGGCCTGTGCATGGGCTCCAGCCAATCGGCCGGTCGGGCCATGGCGGGGGTGTTGGCACCGCCCGCCCGCTTGGCTGAGTTTTATGGCCTGTGGACATTTGCCATTCGCCTGGCCAGCATTCTGGGGCCCCTGAGTTACGGGGTGATCACTTGGGCCACAGGGGGCAACCAGCGGCTGGCGATCGGCTTTACGGCCGGGCTGTTTCTGGTGGGGCTGGCCCTGCTGCAGCCGGTGGACATGCAGCGTGGCCGTCAGCGCGCCCTGCAGCCATCCAGGCCGTCGGGAGGGGATTGAAGCCGGCTCAGTAGGACAGGGCCCGTGGCAGCCCCTTGGCCTCTTCAACCCAGCGAGCGACTTCGGTCTCGGTGGGCAATCGCCGCACCATCTTGCGGGCTGTGTTGGCGGCAGTGAGTGCCTGGTGCAGGTTGTCCGGCCGGCGCCTGGCCAGTTCCGGCACCGTGTCCACGCCGGCGGCTTCCAGCAGTTCGGCGTATTCGGAGCCAATGCCATTGACCCGGTAGAGGTCGACCATGTTGGCGAACTTGAGAACCTGCTTTTCGCTCAGGCCCGTCTTTTCGGCCAGAGCTTTGCGCAGCGCCGGGGTTCGGGTCTGGGTAAGCAGACTGTCGGTGTCCTTGGCGCCGGCCTGGGTCAGTTTGTCGGCGATGACGGGACCGATGCCTTCGACATCGATGATCTTGCGGTTGGCCATACAAAGTCCTTTCCACGGATAAGACGCCCCGGAGGGGCCCTTCGCGCAATGTACTGAAACCCTGGCGGGCTGACCAGAGGGCTGGCAGAAGCTGCGTCGGCCTGTGCCGGAGTTCACATTGGCGAAGGGGCCGTGCGTCAGGCTTGCCACAGCTGCGCCTGTTCGGGAACCCCGAGCCAGCGGTGGGCGAGCCGGGCCAGCATGGTGGGATCGGCCGTGCTGAGCAGGGTCAGCGAAGCATGCGCGTGGGCGGGGCTCGGACGGAGCGCGAGCAGTACCTCCCGGGTGCGCCGCGCCACCGGTGTGCCGGTTTCTATCAAGTGCGCCTGGCCGCCGCACAGAGGGCGCAGGATGTCGGCCGCAAACAGGTAATGGGTGCAGCCCAGGACCCAGGTGTCGATCTGCTGGGGTGAGGGGACAGTGGCTTGTACCGCATGGACGTAGCGCTCGCACAGGGTCTGGATCAGCGCCGTGTCATCGCGTTCAATGGCCTGGGCGAGGCCGTCGCAGGCCTGGCTGTGAAAGTGTGGTCCGCTGCCATCGCCCTTTTGCAGCCGCTGTTGCAGTTGGTGGAAACGCGCGCTTTCCACCGTTCCTCGGGTAGCGAGTACGCCGATGTGCCCGGTGGCAGTGAGCGCGGCAGCGGGTTTCAGCGCCGGCTCGACGCCGACGATGGGCAGGTCGTGGTGGGTCTGACGCAGGTGGTCGATGGCCTGTGCGGTGGCCGTGTTGCAGGCCACGACCAGTGCATCCAGCGGGTAGTCGCGCCGCAGCCCTGCTGTGATGCGGTGCGCACGTTCCGTGACTGCCGCCGCACCGCGCTCACCATACGGGGCGTACGCTTGGTCAGCCACGTAGACGAAATGCGCTTCCGGGATGGCCACCAGCAGGGCGCGCAGCACACTCAGGCCGCCCACCCCGCTGTCGTAGACACCCACGGTGTAGCCAGGCGGGCTCAAGCGGCGGCGACCTCGATGCCCTTGAACTCGCCGGTGGCGATGCGCTTTTGCCATTCGGCCGGGCCGGTGATGTGGGCGCTGGTGCCGCCAGCGTCCACGGCCACGGTCACCGGCATGTCGATCACGTCGAATTCGTAGATGGCTTCCATGCCGAGGTCTTCAAAGCCCACGACCTTGGCGGTCTTGATGGCCTTGGACACAAGGTACGCCGCGCCACCGACGGCCATGAGGTAGGCGCTCTTGTGGTTCTTGATGCTTTCGATGGCGACCGGGCCACGCTCGGCCTTGCCGATCATGGCGATCAGGCCGGTCTGCTCCAGCATCATGTCGGTGAACTTGTCCATGCGCGTGGCGGTGGTCGGGCCGGCGGGGCCGACGGCTTCGTCCTTCACCGGATCGACCGGGCCGACGTAGTAGATGACGCGGTTGGTGAAGTCGACTGGCAGCTTCTCGCCCTTGGCCAGCATGTCCTGGATGCGCTTGTGCGCGGCATCACGGCCGGTGAGCATCTTGCCGTTGAGCAGCAACGTGTCGCCGGGCTTCCAGCTCGCCACTTCTTCCTTGGTGAGCGTGTCGAGGTTGACCTTCTTGCTCTTGTTGTAGTCGGGTGCCCAGTCGATCTTGGGCCACAGGTCGAGCGAGGGCGCTTCCAGGTACACCGGGCCCGAACCGTCGAGCACAAAGTGGGCGTGGCGTGTGGCCGCGCAGTTGGGGATCATGGCCACGGGCTTGGAGGCCGCGTGGGTGGGGTACATCTTGATCTTGACGTCGAGCACCGTGGCCAGGCCGCCCAGGCCCTGTGCGCCGATGCCCAGCGCGTTGACCTTCTCGTACAACTCCAGGCGCAGTTCCTCGACCTGATCGAGCTTCTCGCCGCGCGCGGCTTTCTGCTGCAGCTCGTACATGTTCAGGTCGTCCATCAGGCTTTCCTTGGCCAGCAGCACGGCCTTTTCGGCGGTGCCACCGATGCCGATGCCCAGCATGCCCGGCGGGCACCAGCCGGCACCCATGGTGGGCACGGTCTTGAGCACCCAGTCGACCAGGTTGTCGCTCGGGTTCATCATGATCATCTTGGACTTGTTCTCGGAGCCACCACCCTTGGCAGCGACGGTGATGTCCACCTTGTTGCCGGGAACGATCTGGGTGAAGATCACCGCCGGGGTGTTGTCCTTGGTGTTCTTGCGCGCGAACTGCGGGTCGCCCACGACCGAGGCGCGCAGCATGTTATCGGGGTGGTTGTAGCCACGGCGCACGCCGTCGTTGATGGCGTCTTCCAGTCCGGCGGGGAAGCCCTCCCAGCGCACGTCCATGCCGATCTTGAGGAACACGTTGACGATGCCCGTGTCCTGGCAGATCGGGCGGTGTCCGGTGGCGCTCATCTTCGAGTTGGTGAGGATCTGCGCCATCGCGTCCTTGGCCGCCGGGCTTTGCTCGCGCTCGTAGGCGCGGGCCAGGTGGGCAATGTAGTCGGCGGGGTGGTAGTAGCTGATGTACTGCAGCGACGCAGCGATGGACTCCACGAGGTCGTGGTAGCGGATGGTCGTGGTCATGGTGGGGTCTTTGTTGGGGACAGAACCTGGGAATTATCGCCGCCGCCCTGACGCTGTGCTTGTCCTGCACCGGGAGGCTTTCTGGGGCTTTAGTGTTTGGGAATGGTTCGTGTTTGCAATAATGTGGATCATCTTTCTCTGACCCTGCCAATCACCTTGCCATGAGCACGACCCGTACCGAAAAAGACACCTTTGGACCCATCGAAGTGCCTGCCGACAGGCTGTGGGGCGCGCAGACCCAACGCTCGTTGCAGAACTTCGATATCTCGGGCGAGAAGCAGCCGCGCGAGATCATCAGGGCGCTGGCGCAGGTCAAGCGCGCCTCGGCCGCCGTCAACCATGCGCTGGGGCTGCTCGACGCGAAGAAAAAGGATGTCATCGTCGCGGCGGCGCAGGAGGTCATCGACGGGCGGCATCCTGATGAATTTCCGCTCGTGGTCTGGCAGACAGGATCGGGCACGCAGACCAACATGAACCTCAATGAGGTGATCGCCAACCGGGCCAGCGAACTGCTGGGCGGGGAGCGCGGGGAGGGGCGGCTGGTGCATCCCAACGACGACGTGAACAAGAGCCAGTCGTCCAACGACGTGTTTCCCACGGCTTCGCACGTGGCCGCAGTGGATGCGCTGACGAACCGGCTGCTGCCTGCCATTGACGTGCTGTCAAAGACCCTGGCGCAAAAGGCCCGGGACTTCGACCACATCGTCAAGATCGGCCGCACCCATCTGCAGGACGCCACGCCCCTCACACTGGGCCAGGAGATCTCGGGTTGGGTGGCGCAACTGGAGCATGGCAAGAAGCATGTGCTGGCCGCGTTGCCGCATTTGCACGAACTGGCGCTGGGCGGCACGGCCGTCGGCACGGGGCTGAATGCACCCAAGGGCTATGCCGAAGGTGTGGCGCAGGAACTGGCCCGCATCACCGGGCTGCCGTTTGTGAGCGCGCCCAACAAGTTCGAAGCATTGGCTTCCCAAGACGCGCTGGTGCACGCGCACGGTGCGCTCAAGACCCTGGCGGCCAGCCTGAACAAGATCGCCAACGACGTGCGCTGGCTGGCCAGCGGCCCGCGCAGCGGGATCGGGGAGATTCGCATTCCCGAGAATGAGCCCGGCTCGTCCATCATGCCCGGCAAGGTCAACCCGACACAGAGCGAGGCGCTGACCATGTTGGCGGCGCAGGTCATGGGCAACGATGTGGCGATCAACATCGGTGGCATGTCGGGCAACTTCGAGCTGAACGTGTTCCGCCCGATGGTGGCCCACAACTTCCTGCAGAGTGTGCGGCTGCTGGCCGATGGCATGGTCAGCTTCAATGACCACTGCGCGGTGGGCATAGAGCCCAACCTGGAGCGGATCGATCACCTGGTCAAACAGTCGCTGATGCTGGTCACTGCGCTGAACCCGCACATTGGCTACGACAAGGCCGCTGCCATTGCCAAAAAAGGTCACAAGGAAGGCACCAGTCTGCGCGATGCCGCGATCGCGTCGGGCTACGTTACGGCCGAGCAGTTTGACGAATGGGTGGTGGCCGAGCACATGGTCGGCCGTTGAACGGCGCTGCCAGCGCAAGCGCTGGCAGACGTCGCTTCTGGTTCAATGTTCGGGGGTGTCTGCCACCGGATGCATGATGCGGTCGGTGGCGGCGATGGCCATCGCGCTGAGCAGGAAGACCACATGGATCAGCGTCTGCCACATCAGCACCTTTTCCGAGTAGTTGCCGGCGTTGATGAAGGTCTTGAGCAGATGGATGGAGCTGATGCCAATGATGGCGGTGGCCAGCTTCACTTTGAGCACCGACGCATTGACGTGGCTAAGCCATTCGGGCTGGTCCGGGTGGTCCTGCAGGTTCATGCGGCTGACGAAGGTCTCGTAGCCGCCCACGATGACCATGATGAGCAGGTTGCTGATCATCACCACGTCGATGAGCGCCAGTACCACCAGCATGATGACCGTCTCGTTCAGGCCGGTGATTTCCACGTCCGATTTGTAGCCGATGCTCTCGACCAGCTTGTGCAGTGCGACCTCACTGCCGAAGGCCGCTTCGATCAGGTGCACGAGCTCCACCCAGAAGTGGAAGACGTAGATGGCCTGGGCAGCGATCAGGCCGATGTACAGCGGCAGTTGCAGCCAGCGGCTGGCAAAAATCAGGTTGGGCAGCGCGCGCGTGGTGCCCGGGGTTTTGACGGGAGGGTTCATGGGCGGAGACAATGGAAAATGGGCTGCCGCAAGGCGGCAAAACTGGCGGTATTGTAGGTCTGCGAGGTGCACGAGCAGGCCGTCTGCGCGTGTGTTGCGCCGCAGCATGTAAGTGGCTCGTAAGAGCCTTTGCGCACATTTCGGCCGGTCTTTTGGTTCCCTGCAACATCTGAGGAGACAACGCATGTCCACACCGTCATCGGCGATCGAATCCACCCTGGTCGAGAACCGCGTTTTCGAACCCAGTGAAGCCACGGTCAAGGCAGCGCGGATTGCCGGCATGGGTGCCTACGAGGCACTGTGCGCCGAAGCCGACAAGGACTTTGAAGGTTTCTGGGCCCGCCAGGCGCGCGAAAACCTGGTTTGGAGTAAGCCGTTTACCCAGGTGCTCGACGCGTCGAACAAGCCGTTCTATAAGTGGTTCCAGGATGGCGAGCTCAATGCCTCGTACAACTGCCTCGACCGGCACATCGGTACGCCGGTCGAAGACAAGACCGCCATCATTTTTGAAGCCGACGACGGCGCTGTCACGAAAGTCACGTACAAGGAACTGCTGGCCAAGGTGGCCCAGTTCGCCAATGCGCTGAAAGCACGGGGTGTGAAGAAGGGTGACCGTGTGGTCATCTACATGCCGATGACCATCGAGGGTGTGGTGGCCATGCAGGCTTGCGCTCGGATCGGTGCCACCCACAGCGTGGTGTTCGGGGGCTTCTCCGCCAAGGCGCTGCAGGAGCGCATTCAGGACGTGGGCGCCGTGGCGGTGGTCACGGCCAACTACCAGATGCGTGGTGGCAAGGAACTGCCGCTCAAGGCCATCGTTGACGAGGCGCTGGGTCTGGGCGGCTGTGAGTCGATCCAGACGGTGATCGTCTATGAGCGCACCAAGACCGCCGTGAACATGGTTGCCGGCCGCGACATCACGATGAGCGATGCCCTGGCCGGGCAGTCGACCGATTGTGCGGCCGAGCCGGTGGGCGCCGAGCATCCGTTGTTCGTGCTCTACACCTCCGGCTCCACGGGCAAACCCAAGGGGGTGCAGCACAGCACGGGCGGCTACCTGCTGTGGACCCGGCTCACCATGGACTGGACCTTCGACATCAAACCGGAAGATGTGTTCTGGTGCACGGCCGACATCGGCTGGATCACCGGCCACAGCTACGTGGCCTACGGCCCGTTGGCCGCCGGTGCGACGCAGATCGTGTTCGAAGGCGTACCGACCTATCCGAACGCAGGCCGCTTCTGGCAGATGATCGAGAAGCACCAGTGCACGATCTTCTACACGGCACCCACGGCCATCCGCTCGCTCATCAAGGCTTCGGACAGTGACGAGAAGGTGCATCCGAAGAACTGGAACCTCGGCTCGCTCCGCATCATGGGTTCGGTGGGTGAGCCGATCAATCCGGAAGCCTGGATGTGGTACTACAAAAACGTTGGCGGTGAGCGTTGCCCCATCGTCGATACCTTCTGGCAGACCGAAACGGGGGGGCACATGATCACCCCGCTGCCGGGCGCCACGCCGCTGGTGCCGGGGTCTTGCACTTTGCCACTGCCGGGCATCGCCACCGCCATCGTCGACGAGACGGGCAACGACGTGCCCAATGGATCGGGTGGCATCCTGGTGGTGAAGAAGCCCTGGCCTTCGATGATCCGCACCATCTGGGGTGACCCGGAGCGTTTCAAGAAAAGCTACTTCCCGGAAGAACTCAAGGGCTACTACTTGGCTGGCGATGGTGCGGTACGCAGCGCTGATCGCGGTTATTTCCGCATCACCGGCCGCATCGACGATGTGCTGAACGTTTCGGGCCACCGTATGGGCACCATGGAGATCGAGTCGGCTTTGGTGGCCAAGTCCGATCTGGTGGCCGAAGCCGCCGTCGTGGGACGCCCGGACGACCTGACCGGCGAAGCCATCGTGGCGTTCGTGGTGCTCAAGCGCCCGCTGCCCACGGGGGACGAGGCCAAGGCGCTGGCCAACGAACTGCGCAACTGGGTAGGCAAGGAAATTGGTCCGATCGCCAAGCCGAAGGACATCCGCTTTGGCGAGAACCTGCCCAAGACCCGTTCGGGCAAGATCATGCGCCGCCTGCTGCGCTCAATCGCTAAGGGGGAAGCCATTACCCAGGACACCTCGACGCTGGAAAACCCGGCCATCCTGGAGCAGCTCGCCAAGACCAACTGAGAAATCCTGCCCCGATCTGCGTCTGTGGGTGGGGCCTTCACTGCAGCAAAAAGCCCGCCATTGGCGGGCTTTTTGCTGGACAAGCGAGTGGCTTATTTCTGACTCAGGATCCAGGCCACGAGCTTTTTGGCGTCGGCTTCGCTGACCTGGGGGTTGGCGGGCATCGGGATGGCGCCCCACACGCCCGAGCCCCCCTTGATCACTTTGGCGGCCAGTGCATCGGCAGCCTTGGCGTCACCGGCGTATTTTTTGGCCACATCCTTGTAGGCGGGCCCCACCAGTTTCTTGTCGACGGCGTGGCAGGCCATGCAGTTCTTGCTCTTGGCCAGCGCTTCATCGGCCATGGCAGGGGCAGAGATGGCGGCCACAGCGGCCATAATCAGGAGAGCACGTTTCATGGGGTTATTCCTCTGGAATGGAAGTGTGAATCTCACGAGCCAATTCTACCCAGTCGCCCGGGCTTCGATACGCGTGGTTACAGCTTCTTGCCGGCTTCACGGGTGCTTTACCGGAGGATGTGATGTATTTGTTGATTCTGGGTCTGCTGATGGCGCTTCTCAAGTTCCTAGAGTTCGGCTTTCTGGCTGAAGTCTCCTGGTGGTGGGTGCTGGTTCCGTTCGGTTTGGCCGCTTTGTGGTGGGTCTGGGCCGACAGTTCGGGTTACACCAAACGCAAGGCCGCCGAGAAGATCGAGCAGAAAAAGCGCGACCGCATCGAAAAGCACCGCGAATCGCTGGGCTTGCACAAGCGCCGCCATTGAGGGCAGGGTAATCCCGGGAACGGGATGGGACAGCAGGGCTTTGGTGCGTGACCGATAATCCAGAGTCCCCCCGTCCCCACTTTTTGCTCCGACATGCCTGCTTACCGTTCCAAGACCTCCACCGCTGGCCGCAACATGGCTGGTGCGCGCTCGCTGTGGCGCGCCACCGGCATGAAGGATGAGGACTTTGCCAAGCCCATCATCGCCATCGCCAACAGCTTTACCCAGTTTGTTCCCGGCCATGTGCACCTGAAGGACCTGGGCCAACTGGTGGCGCGCGAGATCGAGGCTGCTGGTGGTGTCGCCAAGGAGTTCAACACCATCGCGGTGGATGATGGTATCGCCATGGGTCACGACGGCATGCTGTACTCGCTGCCCAG
The DNA here is from genome assembly GCF_030160815.1 of Hydrogenophaga electricum. Lineage (NCBI taxonomy): Bacteria > Pseudomonadati > Pseudomonadota > Betaproteobacteria > Burkholderiales > Comamonadaceae > Hydrogenophaga > Hydrogenophaga electricum. The sequence continues at coordinate 138,909 of NZ_BSPB01000001.1, forward strand.
TCGCGACATCATTGCCGACTCGGTGGAATACATGGTCAACGCCCACTGCGCCGACGCGCTGGTGTGCATCTCCAACTGCGACAAGATCACGCCCGGCATGCTGATGGCTGCCATGCGGCTGAACATCCCGGTGGTGTTCGTCAGCGGCGGCCCGATGGAAGCAGGCAAGGTGCGTCTGGCCAATCCGGTGACCCAGACCATCGAAATCAAAAAACTCGACCTGATCGATGCCATGGTGATGGCAGCCGACAGCAAGGTGAGCGATGCCGACGTGGCCGAGATCGAGCGCAGCGCTTGCCCCACCTGCGGCAGTTGTTCCGGCATGTTCACCGCCAACTCGATGAACTGCCTGACCGAGGCCCTGGGCCTGTCGCTGCCGGGCAATGGCACCGTGGTGGCCACCCATGCCGATCGCGAAAGCCTGTTCAAGCGGGCTGGTCACCTGATCGTGGCACTGGCCAAGCGCTATTACGAAGGCGACGATGCCAGCGTGCTGCCGCGCAGCATCGGCAAAAAGGCCTTCGAAAATGCGATGACGCTCGATATCGCCATGGGCGGCAGCACCAACACCATCCTGCACATCCTGGCTGCGGCGCAAGAGGCTGGCATCGACTTCACGATGACCGACATCGACCGCCTCTCGCGCAGCGTGCCCCAGCTGTGCAAAGTCGCACCCAATACCAACAAGTACCACATCGAAGACGTGCACCGTGCGGGCGGCATCATGGCCATCCTGGGTGAACTGGCGCGCGGTGGCAAGCTGCACCTGGATGCGCCCACCGTGCATGCCAAGACCCTCGGTGATGCGTTGGCCCAATGGGACATCGCGGTCAGCAACGACGAGGCGGTGCAGACTTTCTACAAGGCTGGTCCGGCTGGCATTCCCAGCCAGGTGGCTTTCAGCCAGGCCACACGCTGGCCCAGCCTGGATCTGGATCGGGCCGACGGCTGCATTCGCAGTGTGGACCACGCATTCAGCCGGGAAGGTGGCTTGGCCGTGCTGACCGGCAATATCGCGCAGAACGGCTGTGTGGTGAAAACCGCCGGCGTGGACGACAGTCTGCTCGTTTTCGAGGGCCCCGCCCATGTGGTGGAGAGCCAGGATGAGGCGGTGGACCACATCTTGAATGACCAGGTCAAGGCGGGTGACGTGGTCGTGGTGCGCTACGAAGGCCCGAAGGGCGGCCCTGGCATGCAGGAGATGCTCTACCCCACGAGCTATATCAAGAGCAAGGGCCTGGGCAAGGCCTGCGCCCTGCTGACCGATGGCCGCTTCTCGGGCGGCACTTCGGGGTTGTCCATTGGGCACTGCTCGCCCGAGGCTGCTGCTGGCGGCAACATCGGGCTGGTGCGCACCGGCGACCGCATTCGCATCGACATTCCCAGCCGCACGATCAACGTGCTGCTGAGCGATGACGAACTGGCCCGCCGCCGAACCGAACAAGATGCCAAGGGTTGGAAGCCGGCCGAGCCACGCCCGCGCAAGGTGAGTGCCGCGCTGAAAGCCTACGCACTGCTGGCCACCAGTGCCGACAAGGGCGCGGTGCGCGACCTTTCCCAACTGTAAGCCGTAAGGCGTCGTGGCCGCTGTACGGAGGCCCGGCGCCGGGTGAGGCTCCATGCGCACTGCGGCCTGCGCATGGCCGGGTTCTTGCCACCAGAGTCCGGCACAATCTCGGGCATGCTGATTCACCCGCAGATCAATCCCATCGCCCTTGAGCTCGGCCCGGTGGCGGTTCACTGGTACGGCCTGACCTATCTGGCCGCGTTCGCGTTGTTCATGTTGCTGGGGCGCGCTCGTCTCAAGCATGAGCCCTATGCTTCCATGACCGGGCCTCGCCCCTGGTCCGCCCGGGATGTCGAGGACATCCTTTTCCTGGGGGTGCTGGGCGTGGTGGTGGGCGGTCGCCTGGGGTACTGCCTGTTCTACAAGCCTGCGTACTACCTCGCACACCCGCTGGAGGTCTTTGCGGTCTGGCAAGGTGGCATGAGCTTCCACGGTGGCATGCTGGGTGTGCTGGTGGCCATGGTCTGGTACGCCCGCAGCCGTCAGCGACCCTGGCTTCAGGTGATGGATTTTGTCGCGCCCTGTGTGCCCACCGGTCTGGCTGCAGGCCGCGTAGGCAATTTCATCAACGGCGAGCTCTGGGGGCGCGTGGCCGATCCTTCATTGCCCTGGGGCATGGTGTTCAGGGGCGCGGGGGATCTGCCGCGCCACCCGTCGCAGGTCTACCAGTTCCTGCTCGAAGGGCTGTTGCTGTTTGTGGTGCTGTGGCTGTTTGCGCGGCGGCCCAGGCCCATGGGGCAGGTGTCGGCCCTGTTCCTCATGGGGTATGGCGTGCTGCGCTTCGTGGTGGAGTTTTTCCGCGAGCCTGACGCCCATCTGGGCCTGCTGTCGCTCGGACTCAGCATGGGCCAGTGGTTGTGCGTGCCCATGGTGCTAGCGGGTATGGCGCTGTGGGTCTGGGCGGGCCGTCGGGCGCTGGTGCCCGCCCGGGGCTGAGGCATGGCGGGCCAGGTTCTGTTGCTCATCGAAGGGGCGGTGGCGCGGGTGGTGCTTTCGCATCCGGGGCGGTTCAATGCCATGTCGCGCAGCATGTGGCGCGACTTGCGCACCACGTTCGTCGCCTTGCAGGCGCGTGATGATCTGCGCGGCGTGATCGTGTGTGGCGATCAAGGGCATTTCTGCGCCGGGGGCGACATTTCTGAATACCCGGGTTTTCGCTTCGACGAAGCGGGGTTGCGCGATTTCCATGAGAACGACGTCTGGGGTGGTCTGCAGGCCATGCTGGATTGCGACCTGCCGCTGATTGCGCAGATTGAAGGCAACTGCATGGGGGCGGGGGTGGAAATCGCCAGTTGCTGCGATATACGGATTGCCGGCGAGGGGGCGAAGTTCGGCGCACCCATCGCGAAGCTGGGCTTTCCCATGGCGCCGCGGGAGGCCGAGCTCGTGGCGCGTGAAGCCGGGCTGGCAACGGCGCGGCAGATGTTGCTGGAGGCGGTGGTGCTCGATGCTGCCGAGATGCTCCGGCGTGGTTTTGTGCAGGCTGTGCTGCCCGATGCGGAGGTCGTCATCGATGTGGTCCAGCGTGTGCAACGCCTGGCGCGTTGGGCGCCGCAAGCGGCACGTCTGAACAAGCGCACATTGCGAGCACTGGCGAGCGGCCGATCCGCCGAGTCTTTGTTGTCCGAAGCCTATGCCTATGCGGACAGTGCGGAACACCGCGAGGGCATTGGTGCGTTCATGGCGAAGCGGTCACCGGCGTTTTGAGCAGGCCTGTCGGCGCGCCGGTCATCCCAGGAGAATTCATGGAGAACCAGAACCTTTTCAGTGCGCTGCGCGCGTCCTTTCCTGCTGATCTGGATGACCTCGCCATCGAGACCGATGACGGCCTGCGCTACAGCTGGCGTGATCTCGACCGGGCCACCGCCATGATGGCGAATCTGCTGGATGCGCTCGATCTGCCAGCGCATTCGCGCATTGCCGTGCAGGTGGAGAAATCGGTCGAGGCCTTGGTGTTGTACCTGGCCACGCTGCGTGCCGGTCACGTGTTCCTGCCCCTGAATACCGCTTATCGGCAGGCAGAAATCGCGTACTTCATCGGCAATGCCGAGCCGGCGGTGGTGGTGTGCGCGCCGGCGAACCACGGTTGGGTGAGCAAGCTGGCCTTTCAGGCAGGCACCCGCTATGTGTTCACCTTGGGTGAAGACCGCACGGGCAGCTTGCTGGACCGTGCTGCCCCCATGCCGGACAGCCATGCGCCGGCGGTTCGGAACGCCGACGATCTGGCCGCGATTCTCTATACCAGCGGGACCACCGGACGCAGCAAAGGCGCCATGCTCTCGCACGGCAATCTGCTGAGCAATGCGCAGGTGCTGCGGGACTACTGGCAGTGGCAACCCGACGATGTGCTGATCCATGCGCTGCCCATCTTCCATGTGCACGGCCTTTTCGTGGCCATTCATGGTGCGCTCATCAATGGCAGCCGGATGATCTGGCTGTCGAAGTTCGATCCGAAGCGGGTTGTTGAAAAACTGCCGGAAGCCACCGTGTTCATGGGCGTACCCACGCTGTACGTGCGCATGCTGTCCGAGCCGGCGCTCACCCAGGCGCAAGCGGCGCGCATGAGGTTGTTCATCTCAGGGTCGGCACCCCTGCTGGTTGAGACCTTTCGCGATTGGCAGACACGCACCGGCCACACCATCTTGGAGCGTTATGGCATGAGCGAGACGGTCATGCTCACGTCCAACCCCTGTGGCGTGGACCCGCGCCATGCCGATGCTACCGAGCGCCGGGGCGGAACGGTGGGCTTTCCCTTACCGGGTGTCGATCTGCGTGTGGTGGGCGAGGCGGGGCAGGGTGTGGCGAGCGGTGAGATCGGCGGAATTCAGGTGCGCGGTCCGAATGTGTTCCGGGGCTACTGGCGCATGCCAGAGAAGACTGCGGAAGAGTTCACCGCCGACGGTTTTTTCAAGACGGGCGATGTGGGCCGGATCGATGCCGATGGTTATGTGACGATCGTGGGGCGCAGCAAGGACCTGATCATCTCCGGTGGCTACAACGTCTATCCAGCCGAGATCGAATCCGTTATCAACGAGATGCCGGGGGTGGCCGAGAGCGCGGTGGTGGGGGTACCGCATCCGGATTTTGGCGAGGTCGGCGTGGCCGTTGTGATTGGCCGTCAGGGTGCGGATATTGACCCAGAGCCGGTGCTGGCCGATCTCAAAGCACGTCTGGCCAACTTCAAGATTCCCAAGCACTGCGTGGTCGTGACCGAACTGCCGCGCAACACCATGGGCAAGGTACAGAAAAACCTGCTGCGCGAGCAGTACAGGGGCCTCTTCGGGTAAGAGGCTTTTGCCGAGTGGGCGCAGCCCTCAAGGAGGCTGCCCGCACAGTTCCATCAAGGTGGTTGCGGGCAGCGTGTGGGTGTTGGGCTGTTATCTCAACACGAGCACCGGGATGTGCGAGTGCGTCAACACCTGTTGGGTCTCACTGCCCAGCAACAGCCGCTTGAGGCCTTTGCGTCCATGCGAGGCCATCACAATCAGATCCACCTTGTTGCGCTTGGCGGCCGAGATGATGGCTTCGGCAATCAGGTCGGACTTGACGGTGATGGGCTTGACCTTGACCTCCCGTTTCTGACCGGCTGCCTTGACGGCATTGACCGCTTCCATGGCTTCGTCCTGCCATTGCTTCTCGATCTTGGCCACTTCGGCGGCCGCCAATGCCACGCCCCCTTCAAAGTAGGTCTGCGGGTAGCGGGGAACGACTTTGACGGCCACGATTTCAGCGCCGGTGATGTCGGCCAGTCCAATGGCGTGTTCGACGGCCAGATTGGACAGTTTTGACCCATCGGTCGCGACCAGAATGCGCTTGTACATCGAGATCTCCTGGGAATATGGTGAAGACAGACAACAGGTTACGCACACAGGGTTCCACCCCGGTTGATATATGTCAAGCCCCGGTTTCGGACCCTGAAGTACGCTCCCGGCCCATGAACAAGGCCCTCGCCGTGCCCCCGGTGGGGCCCTCACCAGAGAGTCTCCCGGCTGGGGAGCCGGTCGATGACGTGTTTGGTGCGCACCGGGGTCCGTTGACGGTGACCGATGACTTCACCGTGCTCGATGACCCTGTGGAGCAGCAGGAGTTCACCACGTACGAACCGGCGGCCGAAGCGTCGCCTGGCGAAGCGGGTGTGGCGCAGTCGGTGCTGCTGGTTCAGGGCATGTACTGTGCCGCCTGTGCCGACACCGTCGAATGTGCGCTGCAGGATCTGCCAGGCGTGGAAAGCGCCCGGGTGCATGCAGCCACCCGCCGGTTGACCCTGCGCTGGGATCCGGCACAGGCGAGACTCTCCGATTTGGCGCAGGCCGTGGGGCGCACAGGGTATCGCCTCCTGCCGTTGCAGCAGGCGCTGTCCATCAGTGAGCGCTTGCGCGAGACGCGCATGGCGCTGTGGCGGCTGTTCGTGGCGGGTTTCTGCAACATGCAGGTCATGATGTACGCATGGCCGGCGTATGTGGCCAAACCCGGCGAGATGCCCGCCGATCTGGAGCAACTGTTGCGCTGGGCGAGCTGGATCCTCAGTGTGCCTGTTGTGACATTCGCCAGCGGCCCGTTTTTTCGCAATGCCTGGCGCGATCTGCGTCTGGGGCACGTCGGGATGGACACGCCGGTGTCCATCGGCATCCTGGTCACTTTTTTGGTGAGCACGGCGGCCACGTTCGATCCATCCGGTCCCTGGGGACACGAGGTGTGGTTCGATTCGCTCACCATGTTCGTGTTTTTCCTCCTGGGTGGACGTTACCTGGAACACAAGGCGCGTGATCGCACGGCGGGGGCACTGGACACGCTCATGAACCGGTTGCCCGAGGTCTGCGATCGTCAGGCGGCGGAAGGGCGCTTCGAAACCGTGTCGGTGCGGCGCTTGTCCGTTGGTGATGTGGTGCGGGTCAGCGCGGGGCAGGCCTTTCCGGGTGATGGCGCCATCCTCAGCGATTCCGCCACGGTGGACGAGGCGCTGCTCACCGGTGAGTCGCATCCGGTGACGCGCTCGGCGGGCGAGTCGGTGGTGGCGGGCAGCTTCAATCTTGCCGGGCCCGTGCTGATGCGCGTGGACCGTCTGGGGCGCGATACCCGTTTTGCCCAGATCGTGGCGTTGATGGAAAAGGCTTCCACGGACAAGCCCCGTTTGGCCGTTCTGGCTGATCGCATTGCGGCCCCATTTCTGGTCATCGTGCTGCTCAGTGCGTTGTTTGCCGGCTGGTATTGGTGGCAGATCGACCACAGCAAGGCGTTGGCGGTTGCCGTGGCGGTGCTCATCGTGACCTGCCCCTGTGCCTTGTCGCTGGCCACGCCGGCGGCCATGCTGACTTCGGCGGGGGCGTTGGCGCGGCGCGGAACGCTTGTGCGGCGCTTGCAGGCCTTCGAGTCGTTGGCGGGCATCGACGCGGTGGTGTTCGACAAGACCGGCACGCTCACCCATGATCGTCTCGAACTCGAAAGTGTCCGGGCTCGCGAAGGATGGACGTCAGCCATGGTTCTGTCGCTGGCCGCTGAGCTTGCGCAAGGTTCTCTGCATCCGGTTTCGCGTGGCATTGTGGCGGCCGCCAAGCTGGCGAACCCGATGGAGGGTGCTCCTTCAGCGCTTGGAGATTGTCGTGAACTGGCTGGCCAGGGCTTGCAAGCCCTGAGGGCCGACGGGACGGTCGTCCGCCTCGGCTCTGCCAGCTTCTGTGGGCTGGCTGCGGATACCGCCAACGAGACCCCAAAAGCTTATCTGGCCGATGCCGACGGGTGGTTGGCCACTTTCGAGCTGCGAGAAGGGGTGCGCGAAGATGCCCGGGCAACGGTGGCCGCCTTGCACGATTTGGGTGTCCAGACTTGGCTGTTGTCGGGAGATCGCCAGGCAGCCGCGGAGCGGGTTGGGCGTGAGGTGGGTGTGGGCGCTGTGATTGCGGGTGCAACACCAGAACGCAAGCTCGCCGAGCTGGAAGCCCTTCAGGCGAAAGGGCGCCGTGTGGCGATGGTGGGCGATGGTCTCAACGACGGCCCGGTGCTGGCACGTGCACACACGTCATTTGCATTGGGGCACGCCGCAGCGCTCGCACAGGCCCAGTCCGATTACATCATTCAGGGCGGGCGTCTGATGGATGTGGTCTTGACGTTGCGCCAAGCCCGTTCCACCATGCGCATCGTGCGGCAGAACCTGGTGTGGGCCGCGCTGTACAACGCGGTGAGCATTCCGATGGCGCTGGTTGGCTGGATGCCCCCGTGGCTGGCCGGCCTGGGCATGGCAGGCAGTTCCCTCCTGGTGATCGGCAATGCCTTGCGTCTGGCGGGCTCCACGCGGGCGCGGGCCTGAGAAGGCTTTCGCTCATCAACTCAACCTGGGTTTGACCATGGACATTCTGTACTTGCTTATTCCGCTTTCCGTCCTGCTGGTCTTTGTCATCATCGGCGTGTTCTGGTGGGCTTTGCAGTCGGGGCAATTCGACAACATCGAGCGCGAGGGCGAGCGGGTTCTCAGAGGCGATTGACTTACGTCAAGGCGGCAGTGGGTGCCGAAAACGACACTCCCGCTGGTGACATTTACGAGGAGTTCTGTATGTCCGTGACAACAAAGACCGGCCAACCGGCGGTCTACAACGACAGCGTGGTTCGCTGGTTCTCCATCGCTGCCGTGATTTATGGCGTGGTGGGGATGCTGGTGGGCGTGATCATCGCGGCCCAGCTGACTTGGCCCGAGCTCAACATGGGGATCGAATGGATCACCTACGGCCGCTTGCGACCGCTGCACACCAATGCGGTGATCTTCGCCTTCGGAGGGTGTGTGCTGTTCGCGACGAGCTACTACGTTGTCCAGCGGACTTGTCACACCCCGTTGTTCTCCAATGCGCTGGCGTGGTTCACGTTCATTGGCTGGAACATCGTCATCGTTTCTGCGGTGATCACCCTGCCGCTGGGCATTACGTCCGGCAAGGAATACGCCGAACTGGAATGGCCCATTGACATCCTGATTGCGGTGACCTGGGTGGCCTACGCCATCGTGTTCTTCGGCACGGTCGGTATCCGCAAGGTCAAGCACATCTATGTGGCCAACTGGTTCTTCGGCGCTTTCATCATCGCCGTGGCGCTGCTGCACATCGTCAACAGCGCGGCCGTGCCGGTCGAACTGTTCAAGTCGTACTCTGCCTACGCCGGCGTGCAGGACGCGATGGTGCAATGGTGGTATGGGCACAACGCCGTGGGCTTCTTCCTGACCGCCGCTTTCCTGGGCATGATGTATTACTTCATCCCCAAGCAGGCCGAGCGTCCCGTGTATTCGTATCGCCTGTCGATCGTGCACTTCTGGGCCCTGATCTTCACCTACATGTGGGCCGGCCCCCACCATCTGCACTACACCGCGCTGCCTGACTGGGCGCAGTCTCTGGGCATGGTGTTCTCCCTCATCCTCCTCGCTCCCAGCTGGGGCGGCATGATCAACGGGATCATGACGCTCTCGGGTGCCTGGCACAAGCTGCGTGACGACCCCATCCTGCGCTTCCTGATCGTGTCGCTGTCGTTCTACGGCATGTCCACCTTCGAAGGCCCGATGATGTCCATCAAGACAGTCAATGCGCTGTCGCACTACACCGACTGGACGGTGGGCCACGTGCACTCCGGCGCTCTGGGCTGGGTGGGGCTGGTGTCCATGGGCTCGCTGTACTACCTGATCCCGCGCCTGTTCGGTCAGAAGAAGATGTATTCGGTGCCCGCCATCGAACTGCACTTCTGGATCGCCACCATCGGTATCGTGCTGTACATCGCCGCCATGTGGATCGCCGGGGTGATGCAAGGTCTGATGTGGCGCTCGGTCAACCCCGATGGCAGCCTGACCTACACCTTTGTCGAATCTGTCAAGGCCACCTTCCCGTTCTACGTGATCCGTCTGCTTGGCGGCGTGCTGTACCTGACCGGCATGATCGTGATGCTCTGGAACGTGGTGATGACGGCTCTGCAAGGCCGCGCCGTGAACGCGCCCGTGATCGCCGTCAACCCTGCCCACGCCTGATCAGGAGAACAACAAAATGGCTAGCAATGAAAAGCTGACCGGCCACGCCCGGATCGAGACCAGCAACTTTCTGATGATCGTCCTGATCACCCTCGTGGTGGCTGTGGGTGGTCTGGTGGAAATCGTGCCGCTGTTCTTCCAGAAGTCGACCACGCAGCCGATCGAGGGGCTCAAGCCCTATACCGCGCTGCAGGTGGCCGGTCGTGACATCTATGTCAAGGAAGGCTGCTACAACTGCCACTCGCAGATGATTCGCCCGTTCCAGGCCGAGACGCTGCGTTATGGCCCGTACTCGGTGGCGGGTGAATTCGTCTACGACCGGCCCTTCCAGTGGGGCTCCAAGCGCACCGGTCCGGATCTGGCCCGCGTTGGTGGCCGTTACAGCGACGAATGGCACCGCTTGCATCTGCACAACCCGCGGGATGTGGTGCCGGAGTCGAACATGCCCGCCTACCCCTGGCTGGAGAAGAAGACGGTCAAGGCTGAAGGTCTGCCCAAGCGCATGGAAGTGTTGCGCATGCTGGGCGCTCCGTACACGGACGAGGAGATTGCCCAGTCGGTGGACGAGGTCAAGGGCAAGACCGAGCTGGACGCTCTGATCGCCTACTTGCAAGTGCTGGGTACCGCGCGCAGTGCGGCCAAGCTGGCTCAGCAGTGAAGGAGTGACGACATGGATATCAACGACCTTCGCAGCATCGTCACGGCGATCAGCCTGCTGACCTTCGTCGGCATTGTGGTCTGGGCCTGGTCCAAGCGAAACCAGGCCGACTTTGAAGAGGCAGCCCGGCTGCCCTTTCAGGAAGACTGAAGACCCGCCCCACGATCAAGAGAATCATCATGAGCGATTTCACCAGCGACTTCTGGCATATCTACGTCGGCGGCCTCGCCCTGGTCAGCATCATTGCCTGTGCAATCCTGCTGTGGGTCAGCGGCACCACCAAAGCTGCGACCCATGCCGACAATACCACTGGTCACGTCTGGGACGTGGACCTTAAGGAAATGAACAACCCGCTGCCCAAGTGGTGGGTCTACCTGTTCATCATCACCGTTGTGTTTGCGCTGATCTATGGTGCGTTGTACCCCATGTTCGGCAAGTTCCAGGGGGCCCTGGGCTGGTCGTCGCAGGGTCAGCATGCGACCGAGGTCAAGAAGGCCGAGGATGCCATTGCCCCGGTGTATGCCAAATTCACCGGCATGACCCCGGAGCAGATGGTGGCCGATCCTGAAGCACGGGCCATCGGTGAGCGCCTGTTCATGAACTACTGCGCGCAGTGCCATGGTTCGGACGCCCGAGGCTCCAAGAGCTTTCCCAATCTGACCGATGGTGACTGGCTGGGCGGCACGGGCCATGAGTACATCAAGACCACCATTGCCAACGGCCGTACCGGTGTGATGCCTCCCATGGCGGCAGCAGTGGGCTCGGCAGAAGATGTCCGTAATCTGGCGCACTACGTGCTGAGCCTCTCCGGCAGTCCCAACGATTCGGTCCGCGCCACGTTGGGCAAGGAGAAGTTTGCGGCCTGTGCTGCTTGCCACGGACCTGATGGCAAGGGCATGCATGCCATGGGGGCCCCCAACCTCACTGATGGCACCTGGTTGCATGGTTGGGGTGAGGATGCCATCGTCCGTGCGGTCAACAATGGTTTCACCAACCACATGCCGGCTCAATCGGCGTTGTTGAACGAGGCGCAGATCAACGTGCTCGCGTCGTATGTGTGGGGCCTGTCGACCAAACCCGGTACGGCACAGTAAGCCCTCATCGACCCCAGGCATGAGATCTCATGCCTGGGGTTTTCTTTTTTTAAAGTGCCTTTGTGAGTTCTCATCCCCCAGCAGCGAGTGCTTTGTCTCAAGAGTCTTCCGCTGACAAGGTGACGTCCCGGTCGCCCGCAGGTGGCGGTGATGAGGCCGTGCTTTCGCTTTACGTCTCCCAAAAGAAGATCCAGCCCCGGTCTGTTTTCGGTCTCTTTACCAAGTGGCGCTGGGCTTTGGTGTGGGTGACCCAGATCGTTTTTTATGGGTTGCCATGGCTGCAGTGGAATGCCCGCCAAGCGGTTCTCTTTGATCTGGAGTCCCGTCGGTTCTTCCTCTTTGGACTGGTGCTCTATCCCCAGGACTTCATCTATCTGACAGGGTTGCTGGTCATTTCAGCGCTGGCCTTGTTCCTTTTCACGGCGGTGGCGGGGCGTCTCTGGTGTGGTTATGCCTGTCCCCAGACGGTCTACACAGAAATATTCCTTTGGATAGAGAAAAGGGTGGAGGGGGAGCGCTCGGCCCGGCTGAGGCTCGACGAAGCCCCGATGTCTGTGGCCAAAGTGGGCAAGCGTGGCCTCAAGCACCTGCTCTGGCTCATCTTTTCCCTCTGGACGGGCTTTACCTTTGTCGGGTATTTCACCCCCATTCGCGAACTGGGCTCGCTGACGCTGATGGCCTCGCTGGGGCCGTGGCAGACCTTCTGGGTGTTTTTCTACGGTCTGGCGACCTATGGCAATGCGGGTTTTCTGCGTGAGCAGGTGTGCAAGTACATGTGCCCGTATGCCCGCTTCCAGAGTGCGATGTTCGATCCGGACACGATGATCGTGACCTACGACGAAGCGCGCGGTGAACCACGTGGGGCGCGCTCCAAGAAGGCTGACCCGAAAGCGCTTGGCTTGGGGTCGTGTGTCGACTGCACGCTGTGCGTGCAGGTGTGTCCGACCGGAATCGACATTCGCAAGGGTTTGCAATACGAGTGCATCGGTTGTGGTGCCTGCATTGATGTGTGCGACGAGGTCATGGACAAGGTCGGGTATCCGCGTGGCCTGATCCGGTATTCCACACAAAACGGCGTGGCACAAGGCTGGAGTCGGCAGGCGATGATCCGGCGCGCCTTCCGGCCCCGGGTGCTGGTCTATACCGCGGCATTGGGGGCTATCACGGCGGCCTTACTGGTCAGCCTTTATTTACGCACCCCGCTGAAAGTGGATGTGATCCGTGATCGTGGAGCACTGGCTCGCATGGTGGAGCAAGGGCGGATCGAGAATGTGTTCCGCTTGCAGGTCATGAACGCGACTGAACACCCTCAACGCTATTTTCTCGATGTGGACGGACTGCCGGATATCGTGATTGCGTCGGATCGGTGGGTGGATGTGCTGCCTACTGAGGTGCGTTCGGTCGCCGTTCGTGTGCAAATTCCTCCGGATGCTGCAGAGCCCGGTTCGCACCCCATTCGTTTTCTCGTGCGCTCGTCTGAGAAGCCGACCGATGCAGTCGCCGAAAAGGCTGTCTTTCTGGTTCCTCGATAAACTGAAACCTCACCACATCAACCACATGGACTGGGTCATGAACTCCCCTCAGAAAACGTCTCCTGCCTCTGCACCTATCCCTTGGTGGCGGGTCCCTCATATGTGGCTGGTATTGGGGGGGCCGATGGCTGTTGTGGTGGCAGGCATTGCCACAGCGGTGATTGCCTACAGCAACCAAGATCCTGTGCTCGACAAGGTCGAATACGAGCGGGATCTGGCCGCTGCCAAAGCACTGCAGGGAAAGGAGCGGGTGGACGCGCTTGTCAAAATGCAGCCGGCCGGACAGGCCCGCAACCATGCGGCATCCCCCGTGGTGCCCGGTGAGGCGCCTAAGCGCTGAGCCTTTCGGGGGCGAGCCCGTCGACCCCGAATCTCGACTTCGTGCGTAGAGGAGACCGACGATGAAAGCGCAGCGATGGATGTGGGTAGGGTGGCCGTCATTTCTGGCCGCCGCCGTGCTGGAAATGCTGGTGTTTGCCATGGTGGATCCGCACGACCTGCACTGGTTTGGTGAACCTTTGGCGTTGTCCCGGCAAGCGGTCTATACCCTGGCCTTTTTTGGCTTCTGGGCCATCACGCTGACGTCGAGTGCGCTGACCACATTGCTCGCCATGTCGCCGCTGGAGGTGAACCGTTGTCCTGTGCCGGAGGACCAGCGGCCCGAAGGCTGTGTCCGCCACCCGCATGCAGGGGATCCGACACAGTCATAAAAAAGCCCCTCGGTGCACCGAAGGGCTTGGTGTGAGATGTCAGATGCCAGTCAGCGGCAGGTGCCTGGATTGACGATCAACCTCAGGCCGTCGGTGTTCTTGATGTGCACATAGCGCTGCTTGACGTCGATGATGCCTTCGTCGACGAATTTCGAAAACGTGCGGCTGACCGTTTCGAGCTTCATGCCCAAGTAGCTACCGATCTCTTCTCGCGTCATGCGCAGGATGAGCTCGGACTGCGAGAAGCCGCGTGCATGCAGGCGCTGCACCAGGTTCAGCAGAAAGGCCGCCAGTCGCTCCTCGGCACGCATGCTGCCCAGCAGCAGCATGACCGAGTGATCGCGCACGATCTCGCGGCTCATGATCTTGTGCACATGGTGCTGCAAGGTCGTGAATTCGCGTGAGAGTTCTTCGACCTGATCAAAAGGCATCACACAGACCTCGGCATCCTCCAGGGCGATTGCATCGCAGGAGTGGCGGTCGCTCACGATGCCGTCCAGACCGATGATCTCGCCAGTCATCTGGAAGCCAGTGACCTGATCGCGGCCATCGGCCGTGGTGACGCAGGTCTTGAAAAACCCCGAGCGGACCGCGTAGAGGGAGGTGAACTTGTCACCCACATTGAAGAGGGCTGTTCCCCGCTTGATGCGTCGACGGGTGGAAACCACACTGTCGAGTTTGCTCATCTCGTCTGTACTCAGGCCCATGGGCAGACACAGCTCGCGGAGGTTGCAACTCGAACAGGCGACTTTGATGCTTTGGACGTCCATAAATCTTCCGCCAATTGGCGCTCGAAGCTTAACCCATGGATGGGAGGGTGTCGAGAAATCCCAGTGCCATCAAGGCGTTGGGTGTGGGGATAACCCCGTACGCGCGGTCTCTTTTGACCAAGATCAAGGGCCCCGCCAACCCACTGAGGCACATTGGAACGCCCAAGTGGAGAACTGCCAGTGAGTCACGCCATATCCGACGAATTGCTCAAGCGATTCGACATTCCAGGTCCCCGATACACCTCGTATCCGACCGCCGACCGCTTCGTGGAGGCGTTCACCGAGGCAGATTACGTCAGGGCTCTTGAACAGCGTCGAGCAGGCTCGTTGGCGTTGCCGCTGTCACTGTATGTGCATGTCCCGTTCTGCGAGTCGGTGTGCTACTACTGTGCCTGCAACAAGGTCATCACCAAACACCATGAGCGTGCTGCCGAGTATCTGCGCTACTTGACCCGCGAAGTCGAACTGCAGGTTCAGCATTTTGGCAAAGGGCACAACGTTTCACAGTTGCATCTGGGGGGCGGTACCCCTACCTTCCTGTCCGATCCGGAGCTGGAAGATTTGATGACCATGCTGCGCCGCAATTTCACGCTGGTGCCCGGTGGGGAGTACTCGATCGAGGTGGATCCGCGTACCGTTACCAGCCAGCGCTTGCAGACACTGGCACGCCTGGGCTTCAACCGCCTGAGCTTCGGGGTGCAGGACTTCGATCCGGCCGTGCAGAAGGCGGTGCATCGCGTGCAGCCCGCAGAGCAGGTGTTTGCATTGGTCGATACTGCCCGCAAGATCGGGTTCGAGTCGGTCAATGTGGACCTGATTTACGGTCTGCCGCTGCAGACACCGGAATCGTTTGCTCGAACGCTTGCCCAGGTTAACGAGCTGCGCCCTGACCGCATTGCGTTGTACGCATACGCCCATCTGCCCACGCGCTTCAAACCTCAGCGGCGCATCGTCGCGGCCGAGTTGCCCAGCCCGGGAGACAAACTGTCCATGCTGTCGATGTCGCTCGATGCGATGAGCGATGCAGGGTACGTGTATGTGGGCATGGACCATTTCGCCTTGCCTGGCGATGCGCTCGCCGTGGCCAAGCGGCAAGGGCGTCTGCATCGCAACTTCCAGGGCTACAGCACGCAGCCCGACTGCGATCTCATTGCGCTCGGGGTGTCGGCCATTGGCCGTATTGGCGCCACCTACAGCCAGAATGCCAAGACCCTGGAAGACTATTACGATGCGCTGGACCAGGGGCGCTTGCCCATCGTGCGGGGGTTGGCCTTGTCGCGCGATGACCTGCTGCGTCGCTCGGTCATCATGTCCATCATGTGCCAGGGGGCGGTGCAGTTCGAATCCATCGAGCTGGGACATCTGATCGATTTTCCGACCTACTTCGCCCGTGAGCTGGAAACCCTGGACGGGCTGGTCGAACAAGGGTTGCTCAAGATCAACAGCGCTGGGATCGAGGTCACAGCCACCGGTTGGTACCTGGTGCGGGCGATTGCCATGGTTTTTGACAAGTACCTGCAAGGCGACATCGATCGCGCACGCTTTTCCAAGATCATCTGATGGACAACGGGCATGTCGGGGTGCGGTGACGCCCCCGTGTTCGCCTGCTAGAGTGCTTCCATGCAGACCTCGATGGCTTTGACAGCCCTGTTCATGGGCGTGGTCGGTGGCCCGCACTGCGTGGCCATGTGTGGGGCTGCCTGCGCCGGCATCAGCCGCGCAGCCGGTTCACGGAGTACACAGGCTTTGTGGTATTTCCAGGTCAGCCGCATGGTGGGGTACGCACTGTTCGGGGCTTTCGCTGCGGGTTCTGTGCAAGGCCTCGCTTGGCTGGGGACCAACACCCAGGTGGTTCGCCCGGTGTGGACCATGTTTCACGTGGCGGCGCTGCTTCTGGGTGTGACGCTGATATGGCGCGCACGCCAGCCCGGCTGGATCGAGGATCTGGGGCAGGGGGTCTGGCGCCGTGCCCGACCGGTGCTCGCAGGCATGGGCAGCAAGGCTCCGGTGGTGCTTGGGGTGGCCTGGGCGCTGATGCCTTGTGGGCTGCTCTACTCGGCGTTGCTCATGGCTTCTTTGTCGGCCAGTGCGCTCGATGGGGCGCTGATCATGGCCTTGTTTTCGGCGGGCACTTCGCTGTCGCTCACTGCAGGTCCGTGGTTGTTGTTGCGTGTCCGGGGCGGCGCTTCGGGGGGCTGGGCGATTCG
This sequence comes from Hydrogenophaga electricum, assembly GCF_030160815.1. Classification (NCBI taxonomy): domain Bacteria; kingdom Pseudomonadati; phylum Pseudomonadota; class Betaproteobacteria; order Burkholderiales; family Comamonadaceae; genus Hydrogenophaga; species Hydrogenophaga electricum. The sequence continues at coordinate 155,440 of NZ_BSPB01000001.1, forward strand.
GCTGGCAGGCTTGGCGCTGGCTCTCACATCCGGGTGGGCGCTCTGGATGGGCATCACGCAGCCTACCGGCTTGTGGTGCCTTTGACCGAAGGTCTTGGGATACCTTCAGTTTGGGCTGCGTGCAGGCAGGGTGGCCAGAACAAGGCCGAGCAAGGCAATGGCAAAAGCCAACACCTGCAGCGATGACAGGCGCTCGCCCATGAACAGCACGCCAACCGCCGCGGCACTCACCGGCAGCATGACGGTAAACACACCAGCCCGAGACGCAGGCACCGTCTTCAGGCCGGTCATCCACAGCCAGACGGTCCACATGCTTGCAGCCAGGGCATAGAAGACCAACAGCGCCCACAGTCCCATTGACACACTGCCGAAGTCAAAGGAGAAAGCGGCCCAGAGCCCCAGGGGGGTCACCAGAGCAAAACCCCAGAGGTTGATGATGGCCGAGATGCGTTTGGGGCCAAGCCCTTCGGTCAAGCGTTTGCCGATCACAACATAGGAGGCTTCGCAGACCACGGCGGCAAAAACGAGCAGGTTGCCCCACACGGTCAGGGATACCCCGGCAAATTGACTGGCAGTCGCCGCGAGCGCATCGTCGTGTATCGGTTTCTGCAACGAAAACAGAGCGATGCCGATGGCGGCACAGGCGATGGCTGCTGCGGTACGGCGACCAATGCGCTCTTTGAGGAAGAGGGCGCTGAGGATGGCCACGACCGCGGGAATGGCGGACATCACCACGCCGGCCGCCACGGCGGTGGTCAAGCGCACGCCAAACAACATGCAGATGGAAAAGAGGAAATTGCCCAGAAACGATTCCAGGAACAGCAGGCGTTTTACCCGCGGTGTGATGGGGGGCTCGTCTGCCGGACGGCGCAGCCAGGATGCCATCGCTAAACCGCCGATACCAAAACGCAACCAGGCCAGCAGAAACACCGGAAATATGGCCACCAACGGCTTGGACAAGGCCACATAGCTGCCAACGAGCGACATGCTCAGGGCCAAGGCCCCGTAGGCCAGCCAACGGGGAGCGGTTGCGACAACGGGGAGGGCCGACATGGCTGCGCATCATGCCTCAAGCGGGGAGGCGCCTCCATGAGTGCCTTCCACAATGAGAAAGTTAAATTTTGTATTGTGGAAGTATTTGTGCTGCATTGCGGAAAAATTTCTCAATACAAGAAAACAAATTTTGCATTGAGAAAAATTGTTGAAATGTCTTTGATTTAAAAGAGAATAAAAAAAGTCTTGTATAAGACATAAGAGATTTCCTGTGTCTTCTATAAGACTTAAAGTGAAGCCATCGACACAGCCAGCAAGGCCTGAGCTGATCGACCTCTTCACCAACCTCACGGAGTCCCGACATGCCCCAATCCCTGAAAGAGCAACTCAGCCGTCAGCAGCAGATCGAAGCCCTCGAAAAAGACTGGGCCAACAACCCCCGTTGGAAGGGCGTCAAGCGTGGCTACACCGCGGCCGATGTGGTTCGTCTGCGCGGCAGCCTGCAGCCCGAATACACGCTGGCTCAGCGTGGTGCGGAAAAACTCTGGGACAAGATCAATGGCAGTGCCAAGAAGGGCTACGTGAACGCCTTCGGCGCCATCACCGCCGGTCAGGCCATGCAACAGGCCAAGGCCGGCCTGGAAGCTGTGTACCTGTCGGGCTGGCAAGTCGCCGCCGACGGCAACACCTCGGAAACCATGTACCCGGATCAGTCGCTGTACGCCTACGACTCCGTGCCGACCATGGTCCGTCGCATCAACAACACCTTCAAACGCGCTGACGAAATCCAGTGGGGCCGTGGTGTCGAGCCGGGCAGCGCTGAGTTCATCGACTACTTTCTGCCCATCGTGGCCGATGCAGAGGCCGGTTTCGGCGGCGTGCTGAACGCCTTCGAGCTGATGAAGAACATGATCGCTGCCGGCGCCTCTGGCGTGCACTTTGAAGACCAATTGGCTGCGGTCAAGAAATGTGGCCACATGGGTGGCAAGGTGCTGGTGCCGACGCAGGAGGCCGTGGAGAAGCTGATCGCCGCGCGCTTCGCCGCCGACGTGATGGGCGTGCCGACCATCGTGCTGGCCCGCACCGATGCAGAAGCCGCCAACCTGATCACCAGCGACCACGACGCCAACGACAAGCCCTTCCTCACCGGGGAGCGCACGCAGGAAGGCTTCTTCCGCGTCAAGAACGGTCTGGAGCAGTCCATCAGCCGCGGCGTGGCCTACGCCCCCTACGCCGATCTGGTGTGGTGTGAAACCGGCGTGCCCGACATCGGCTTCGCCCGCGAATTCGCTCAGGCCGTGCATGCTGCCTGCCCCGGCAAGCTGCTGAGCTACAACTGCTCGCCATCGTTCAACTGGAAGAAGAATCTCAACGAAAAACAGATCGCTTCCTTCCAGGAAGACCTGTCCGCGCTGGGCTACAAGTTCCAGTTCATCACCCTGGCCGGTATCCACATCAACTGGTTCCAGACCTTCCAGTTCGCCCATGCCTATGCCCGAGGCGAAGGCATGAAGCACTACACGGAAATGGTGCAAGAGCCTGAGTTCGCCGCTCGTGAGAAGGGCTACACCTTCGTGTCGCACCAGCAGGAAGTCGGCGCAGGCTACTTCGACGACGTGACCACGGTGATCCAGGGCGGCTCGTCCAGCGTCAAGGCGTTGACCGGTTCGACCGAAGAAGAGCAGTTCCACTGATCCACGGGATCAGTCGGGCATCTCGAGCCCAAGGCGTGAGCCTTGGGCTTGTTTGTTTGCCTGTGGTGATGGTCGCAGGCCTTCCAGGCGCTGTGTCGTGCGGGGTGTGTGGCATGGCAGGAGGGGTTTATATTCCGTCGCTGCCGATCGCTGGTCCCGTTGCATGAACAACCTTTCGATATTCCCTGCTTCCTGTCACGACACCCATGGTCGGGAAAAGGGGGCGCCCGACGACGCGCCTGTGCTTGACATCCTCATGGTCACATACCGGAGCGAGGCGTTCGAGCGAGCGGCCATCGACAGCATTCGTGCCAAAACGGATGTGCCCTACCGGTTGACCGTGATCGACAACAACGCGGACAACCGCAGCCTCACACAGATCTGGAATGCGTTTGCCAGACAGTCGCGGGCGCCGTACCTGTGTTTCGTCAATCCGGACATCATTTGCGGCGCCGGCTGGGCCAGTGCGCTGCTGCGTGCCTTGGACATGCCTTCGGTCGCGGTTGCCAGCCCCTCGATGCCCTACCGGGGTGGTGGCGCGGGGGATCCTTGCTCCAGATTGCAGGCGCTCGATGCGCCCGAGGCTTTTGACGCAGCAGGAAGCCTTATCGAGGCCCAGATGGATGCCCTTGCGGGCCAGCTCCCCTCCATCGTTCTGGACGATCCTTACGGCTATGGGTATTGCTATGGCGTGCGCAGGGACTGGATGGTCAGTCTGGGCTATTTTGACGAATCGTTTGTCTACTACGGACAGGAGACGGATTTCAGCTACCGCACGATTCTGGCTGGCCGGCGGGTGGTGTGCGTCAAAGACTCGCTCGTCTATCACATGGGGCAGGGAAGCTCTAACGGCGCCAAAACGCCCGAGCTCTTGGTGGCCAACCGGCGTGCCCATGTTCTGTTGCGTGACAAACATCCTTCCTGGTCGGTGCTCCTCGGCTGGTACGCGGACGCACGAGAGGGGGCTCCGGGGCATCCGCTCGGCTGAGCATCGGGTGATAGCGGTTGGCCGATGTATGAGAGAATGCGAGGCAGTTTGATCAGCAAGATCGAGAAAGGCATTCAGGTTATGACACCGCGAACTACACCGGAGGTGGTTTTTCTGGCCCTTTGAGGCCTGCAGTTCGCGCCTGCCCGATTTCTTGCTCCTCCCTCTCCTAGCGCGGCCTCTGCCGCGCTTTTTGTTTTTCGGATACGCCATGTTGCACATCACGCTTCCCGATGGTTCCCAACGCGAGTTTCCCGGGCCGGTCACGGTCGCCGATGTCGCTGCCTCGATCGGCAGCGGCCTGGCCAAGGCTGCATTGGCCGGCAAGATCGGTGACAAGGTGGTGGATACCAGCCACCTCATCAGCCAGGACAGCCCGTTGTCCATCGTCACGGCCAAAGATGCCGATGGTCTTGAGGTGATCCGTCACTCGACCGCGCATTTGCTGGCTTATGCGGTCAAGGAACTGTTTCCCGAGGCACAGGTCACCATCGGTCCGGTGATCGACAACGGCTTCTATTACGACTTCTCCTACAAGCGGCCCTTCACGCCCGAAGATTTGGTGGCGATCGAAAAGCGCATGGCCGAACTCGCCGCCAAGGACGAGCCTGTGGTGCGCCGTGTGCTGCCGCGTGACGAGGCGGTGGCGTACTTCAAGGGTTTGGGTGAGCATTACAAGGCCGAGATCATCGCCAGCATTCCCAGCAACGAGGACGTGTCGCTCTATCGCGAAGGGGCGTTCGAAGACCTTTGTCGGGGGCCGCACGTGCCGAGTACGGGCAAGCTCAAGCACTTCAAGCTGATGAAGGTGGCGGGTGCTTACTGGCGCGGCGATCATCGCAACGAGATGCTGCAGCGCATCTATGGCACGGCTTGGGCGAGCAAGGACGATTTGCAGCAGTACCTGACCATGCTGGAGGAGGCCGAGAAGCGCGATCACCGAAAGATCGGCCGCGAGCTGGACCTGTTCCACCTTGACGAGCATTCCCCGGGGACCGTGTTCTGGCACCCCAAGGGTTGGGTGATCTGGCAAGAGGTCGAGCAGTACATGCGCAAGGTGTACCGTGAGAACGGCTACCAGGAAGTGAAGGGGCCGCAGATTCTCGACAAGTCGCTGTGGGAGAAGACGGGCCACTGGGACAAGTACCGCGAGAACATGTTCACCACCGAGTCGGAAAAGCGCGAGTACGCGCTCAAGCCGATGAACTGCCCTGGCCATATCCTGATCTACAAGCAGGGCATCAAGAGCTATCGCGACCTGCCGCTGCGCTATGGCGAGTTTGGCGCCTGTCACCGCAACGAGCCCACGGGTGGTCTGCACGGCATCATGCGCGTACGCGCTTTCACGCAGGACGATGGTCACATCTTCTGCACGGAAGACATGATCCAGGGTGAGGTCCAGGCGTTCACCACGCTGCTGCAGAAGGTCTACAAAGACTTCGGTTTCACCGACATCATCTACAAGCTGTCCACCCGCCCGGAAAAACGGATCGGGACCGAGGAGAGCTGGGACAAGGCCGAGGCGGCGCTGGCCGAGGGTTTGCGGGCGTCGGGGTGCGAGTTCACTTATCTGCCGGGTGAGGGGGCTTTCTACGGGCCCAAGATCGAGTACACGCTCAAGGATGCGCTGGGGCGCGAATGGCAGTGCGGCACGATCCAGGTCGATCCCAATCTGCCGGAGCGCCTGGATGCGGAGTTTGTCGGTGAGGATGGCAGCCGCCATCGCCCTGTCATGCTGCACCGGGCCATCGTCGGCAGCCTGGAGCGTTTCATCGGTATCTTGATCGAACAGCATGCGGGCGCGCTGCCTGCATGGCTGGCCCCTGTGCAGGTGGCGGTGCTCAATATCACCGATTCCCAAGCCGATTACTGTCGCGAAATCACCGAAATGCTGCAAAATCAAGGGCTTAGGGTGGCTCTTGATCTGCGCAACGAAAAAATTACGTATAAAATACGGGAGCACGCGTTGCAAAAGCTGCCTTTTATCCTTGTCGTGGGCGACAAAGAGAAAGCTGCTGGAGCCGTGGCCGTGCGGGCGCGAGGCAACAAAGACCTCGGTGTCATGCCGCTGGAGGACTTCTCCAGGCTTGTGGCGGCAGATATAGCTTCCAAGGTGTAAATCCTTCCGGAGCCGCATAGGCTGTTGCTTCCTTCGCATGTGCGTCCCCGATGGGGATGTCGCCGTTTTTTTAATTTGCCCATCCAAGGAAACCGCCATAGCTACCAATTTTCGCGACCGCCGCCAGCGTGAAGAGCGTGCACACCGCCTGAACCGAGAAATCATGGCTCCGGAGGTTCGCCTCAATGGACCGGAAAACGAGCCACTGGGCATCGTGAGTCTCCAAGAGGCGTTGCGCATGGCCGGTGAGCTGGATGTGGATCTGGTGGAAATTGCGGCAACGGCCACTCCGCCGGTTTGCCGGCTGATGGACTACGGCAAGTTCAAGTACCAGGAGCAGAAGAAGGCGGCTGAGGCCAAGGCCAAGCAGACGGTCATCGAGATCAAGGAAGTCAAGTTCCGTCCCGGTACCGACGACGGCGACTACAACATCAAGATGCGCAACATCCGCCGTTTTCTGGACGACGGTGATAAATGCAAGATCACGCTGCGGTTTCGCGGTCGCGAAATCACCCACCAGGAGTTGGGTCTCGCACTGCTGAATCGCATCCGGGACGACCTGGGTGATGCGATCATCGTCGAGCAGTTTCCCAAGCTGGAAGGGCGGCAAATGATCATGATGATCGCGCCTGGACGCAAGAAGGCTGGTGGTGGTTCCGCTCCCAAGGCGGCTGAAGCGCCAGCTGGGCAGGCCGCCTGATTGAGGCAGGTCGGTTGAACAGAAAGGGGTGATAAGGTCTTCGGGCCTTTTCATCGCAGGCCAGGGTGAAAACCATGGCCGATCGGGGGCTCTTTCGGGAGCCTCATCAGAAGTGTCTCGGGGCCAACAAGTTCGCGGAAGGTTCGCGGCGCCTCACGAGCACAAACAAAACAGGAGCATGAGAATGCCCAAAATGAAGACCAAGAGCAGCGCGAAAAAGCGTTTTCGCGTTCGTCCGGGTGGGACCGTCAAGCGCGGTCAAGCCTTCAAACGTCACATCCTGACCAAGAAGACCACCAAGAACAAGCGCCACCTTCGCGGTGCGGTGACGGTGCATGAGACCAACATGGGTCACATGGCACAGATGCTGCCCTCGGCTGGCCTGTAATCACGACGAACAAGGAGAACACACATGCCTCGCGTCAAACGTGGTGTCACGGCTCGCGCCCGACACAAGAAAGTTCTGGCTCTGGCCAAGGGTTTCCGCGGCCGTCGCGGCAACGTCTTCCGCATCGCCAAGCAGGCGGTGATGAAGGCGGGCCAATACGCCTACCGTGATCGCCGTACCAAGAAGCGCGTTTTCCGCCAACTGTGGATTGCGCGTATCAACGCTGGTGCCCGCGCTTGCGGCCTGACGTACAGCCAGTTCGCCAATGGCCTGAAGAAAGCCGAGATCGCCATCGACCGCAAGGTTCTGGCCGATCTGGCCGTCAACGACGTTGCTGCCTTCAACAGCATCGTGGAACAAGTCAAAGCCAAGCTGGCCGCCGCTTGATTTCCGACGGCCGAGGGCTGCCTCTTCGGTAGCTTGGCGGTCACGTCGTTTGAAGGGGTTGAGGCTTGAGCGGTTTGCCGCCGGCTTCAGCCCCTTTTTCATTGTTTTGCCGAAAGACACACATGAACGAGTTGGATGTTCTGGTGGACGGTGCCCGGGGTGCGTTTGCCCAGGCCACCACACCGGCCGATCTCGAAAATGCCAAGGCGCTGTACCTGGGCAAGTCGGGCCGCATCACGGAGCTGATGAAGGGCATGGCTGCCTTGTCGGTCGATGAGAAAAAGACCCGGGGGGCAGCGATCAATGTGGCCAAGCAGGCGATTGAAGCGGCGTTGACCGAGCGGCGCCAAGCCCTGGCCGATGCCGAGTTGCAGGTTCAGCTGAAAGCCGAAGCGCTCGATGTGACTCTGCCGGGGCGCCAGCGCGGGCAAGGCGGCTTGCATCCGGTCAGTCTGACGATGGAGCGCATTGAGGCGATCTTTGCCTCGCAGGGGTTCGATGTTGCCGATGGTCCCGAGATCGAAACCGACTGGTTCAGCTTCACAGCCCTGAACAACCCGCCCAACCACCCGGCGCGTTCCATGCAGGACACGTTCTATGTGGACGGCCGCAGTGCCGATGGGTTGCTGCTGCCTCTGCGGCCGCATACCAGCCCCATGCAGATCCGGTATGCGCATGCGCATGTGCGCAAGCACGGCAACGGTTTCGATCCGCGTTCCAGCCAGCTTTTTGGTGGTGACATGCCCGAGATTCGGGTGATTGCTCCTGGGCGTACCTACCGGGTGGACAGCGACGCGACCCACTCGCCCATGTTCCACCAGTGCGAAGGTCTCTGGATCGGTGCGAATGTGAGCTTCAAGGATCTGAAAGTAGTCTTTACCGACTTCTGCAGGACCTTCTTCGAGAGCGATGACCTGGTGCTGCGCTTTCGCCCCAGCTTTTTCCCGTTCACCGAGCCAAGTGCCGAAATCGATATCCAGTTCCAGAGCGGCCCGCTGGCTGGCCGGTGGCTGGAAGTGGCTGGCTCCGGCCAGGTGCACCCGAACGTGGTGCGCAACATGGGGCTGGACCCCGAAAAGTACATCGGCTTTGCCTTTGGCATGGGGCCCGATCGCCTGACCATGTTGCGCTACGGCGTCAACGATCTGCGCCTGTTCTTCGACGGCGACATCCGTTTCCTGAAGCAATTCCAGTAAACATCTTCGCGTCGTCGCTTACCGAGTCGTTCCATGCAATTTCCCGAGTCCTGGCTGCGAGCCTTCTGCAATCCGTCCTTGACCAGTCAGCAACTGGCTGACACCCTGACCATGGCCGGTCTGGAGGTCGAAGAGCTGCACCCCGTGGCGCCCGCGTTCACGGGGGTGGTGGTGGGGCAGATCCTGAGTGCCGAGCAGCACCCCAACGCCGACCGTCTGCGCGTGTGCCAGGTGGACGTGGGGCAGGGTGCTCCGCTCAACATCGTCTGCGGTGCACCCAATGCCCGTGCCGGCATCAAGGTGCCTTGTGCGACGGTAGGCGCCTTGCTGCCTCCGGGTGAAGACGGCAAGCCCTTCGCCATCAAACTGGGCAAGCTGCGTGGCGTGGAAAGCCAGGGCATGTTGTGTTCGGCCAAGGAACTGAAGATCTCGGAAGAGAGCCATGGTCTGCTGGAGTTGGACGACGACGCCGTGATCGGGCGCAACATCCGCGAGCAACTGGCGCTGGATGACATGCTGTTCACGCTCAAGCTCACGCCCAATCTGGCGCATTGCCTGAGCGTGTACGGCATTGCGCGCGAGGTGTCTGCCTTGACCGATACCCCCCTCTTGCAGCCCGAGTTCCCGCCGGTTCCTGCGGGCGTGGCCGACCGTCTGCCTGTGACCGTGCACGCGAGTGACCTGTGCGGCCGTTTCAGTGGCCGAGTGGTGCGGGGTGTGAACACCCAGACGCAGACGCCGGGCTGGATGGTCGACCGTCTGGCGCGCTGCGGCCAGCGCAGCATTTCGCCGTTGGTGGACATTTCCAACTACGTGATGTTCGAGCTGGGGCGACCCTCACACATCTTTGACCTCGACAAAATTCACGGTGGTCTGCAGGTGCGCTGGGGGCGTGAGGGCGAGCAACTCAAGCTGCTCAACGGCCATACCGTTGTGGTCGACGGCGCCGTGGGCGTGATCGCGGACGACCAGCAGGTCGAGTCGCTTGCCGGCATCATGGGTGGCGACGCCACGGCGGTGTCCGACGACACGCAGAACATCTTCATCGAGGCGGCGTTCTGGTGGCCGCAGGCCATTGCCGGCCGGTCGCGCCGCTACAACTTCAGCACCGACGCCGGTCACCGCTTCGAGCGGGGTGTCGATCCGTCGACCACGGTGGAACATATCGAGCGCATCACGCAACTGGTGCTCGACATCTGCGGCGGCCAGGCCGGACCGCTGGACGACCAGACCCTGGCTCTGCCGGAGGGAAAGCCGGTGACGCTGCGCGTGGCGCGGGCGGTCAAGGTCATCGGGATGCCGGTGACACAAGCCCAGTGTGCCGGCGCATTGCGCCGCCTCGGCCTCGAGGTCTCCGAAGGTGACGGGACGGTCACGGTTGCACCGCCGGCTTTCCGGTTTGACCTGCAGATCGAGGAAGACCTGATCGAAGAGGTCGCGCGGGTCATCGGCTACGAGCAATTGCCGACCAATCCGCCACTGGCACCGATCACCGCCAAGCTGCGTACCGAAAGCCAGCGGGGACCGTTTGCCGTGCGCCGCCAACTGGCACAACTGGGCTACCAGGAAACCATCAACTTCAGTTTTGTCGAAGAACGCTGGGAGCGCGAGCTTGCGGGCAATGCCGACCCGATCAAGCTGCTCAATCCGATTGCCAGCCAGATGAGCGTGATGCGCTCGTCCCTCCTGGGTAGTCTGATCGCGGTCCTCAAGTTCAATCTGGATCGCAAGGCCCAGCGCGTGAGGCTCTTTGAACTGGGGCGCGTGTTCCGCAAGGACGCTGCGGTGGTGGACAGCGACACGACCGTGGCGGGTTTCGACCAGCCCATGCACGTGGCCGGCCTGGCCTATGGCGGTGCGGATGGCCTGCAATGGGGAACGGCCGATCGGTTGGTGGACTTTTTCGATGTCAAGGGCGATGTGCAGGCGCTGCTGGCACCGCTGCAGCCCGTTTTCAAACCCGCAGAACACCCCGCCATGCACCCCGGGCGCTGCGCCAGCGTGTGGCTGGATGATCGCTGCATCGGGCATGTGGGTGAACTGCACCCGAAATGGCGGCAGTCCTACGACATGGTCCAGGCGCCTGTGATGTTCGAGTTGGCGCTTGACGCCGTGCTGCGGCGCGATGTCCCGGTGTTCCAGCCCGTCAGCCGCCACCAGCCCGTGGAGCGGGATATCGCCATCGTGGTCAAGGAGTCGGTGTCGCACGATGCCGTCATGGCGACCATCCGTACATCGGGTTTGCCGCTGCTGAGGCAGGCAGCCCTGTTCGACCTGTACCGGCCCAAGAAGCAGGCCGATGGCGTTAGCGGTGCACTGGCTGCAGATGAAAAGAGTCTGGCGATTCGCCTGACGCTGAGCCGGGACGACGCTACACTGACCGACGACGAAATCGAAGCGTCGGTACAGTCGGTGCTCAAGGCGCTGGCCCAGGGTGTGGCAGCGCGCTTGCGCTGACCTGGCCCGCACCACAACAAGACACAGGAGCACACATGGAACTGGCCGTCGAAAGCCTGGAAACGCCCGCGCTGACCAAAGCGCAGCTGGCCGAACTGCTGTTTGACCAGATCGGGCTGAACAAGCGCGAGTCCAAGGACATGATCGACGCGTTTTTTGACTTGGTCACCGACAGCCTGGTCAATGGCACGGACGTGAAGATTTCCGGCTTCGGCAACTTCCAGATCCGGACCAAGGCGGCCCGCCCGGGCCGCAATCCCCGCACCGGGGAGCCCGTGGCCATCGAGGCGCGGCGCGTGGTCACTTTCCATGCGAGCCCCAAGCTCAAGGAGCAGGTGCAAGCTGCGATCACCGGGGCCTGATCGCTGCGCATGGGTGTTTTTCCCGCCTTCAGGGGCGGGAACACAACATGTCGACACCTATTTGCCGATCTGGAGTTTCAGCGCGCCGCGCTTAGAGTAAATTTCAAGGTTCGGCTTGTATCGCCTTGATTTTTCATGGAAAACGCGCTGCCACCCATCCCGGCCAAACGCTACTTCACCATCGGTGAAGTGGGCGACCTCTGTGGTGTGAAGCCCCATGTGCTTCGGTACTGGGAGCAGGAATTTACCCAGTTGCGGCCCATGAAGCGCCGCGGTAACCGGCGCTATTACCAGCATCACGAGGTGCTGATGATCCGGCGCATCCGCGAATTGCTCTACGACCAGGGGTTCACCATCAGCGGGGCGCGCAACCGCCTTCAGGAGCTTGCAGGCCAACCGGATCGGCATGATGAGGCCCTTACCGATGAGCGGTCCGCCGAGGGTGCCGTGCAGGAGGTGGTGGTGCAGACACCGATGAGCGCCGAGAGCGACGATCCGGGGGGCTGGTTGCCCCGTGTTCGCCAGGAGTTGAGGGAGATCCGCAATCTTCTTGACGAGCCGTTCTGAAAGTGGCTTCAGTCAGGCTATAATCTAAGGCTTGTCGGCGTGTAGCGCAGCCTGGTAGCGCACTTGCATGGGGTGCAAGGGGTCGCGAGTTCGAATCCCGCCACGCCGACCATTTATTGCGAAAGCCCGGAGTCTCACGACTTCGGGCTTTTTTGTTGCGCCGCGCACCATGGATCATCAGGTTCAGCGGCATATGTGACGTTCCCCGAAAAACCGCGATGGGTCAAAACCATAGGTACGGTTGCTTCCCAAGGCCCCGAGAGAGGCAGGTAGAAGCGATGAAGAAGTCCCGATTCAGCGAGGAGCGGATTGCGTATCCGCTGCCAAGCGCCGCGAGCTGGCAGCCTGGATGCAGGCACGCTTCAAGGTGAGCGTGCACCACTCGTGCCGACGGGCGCTGTTGCAGCGCCCGATCTGGTATGTCAAGTGCGAGGCATGAGACCAAAGTGCGCCTCGATAACGTATCCGGGACATCGCAATGAGCCGGCCGCGGTTGGGTTACCAGAGGGTTCTGGTGATGCTCAAACGGGAGGACTGGCAGGTGGGCAAGACGCGGGTGCGTCGCTTGTCCCGGCTCGAAGGTCTGCAACTGCGTATGTGTCGCATCCCGGAAGCATCATGAATGCCTGACAAGGCCAGGTGCTGCATAGGTTCGTTCGGGAGGGGCGCGTTGCACAACCCGTTTGTCGGTCTGGTTTTGCCGATCGGGTTTTAATGTCTCATCGGGTCCCAGCGCACAGAAGACCCGTTGGAGACAACATGAAAACCGCCACCGCCGTGCCCGGCAAAGCCTGTCATTTCACGATGGACAGTACCCCTGAGCCACTTCGGGCTCAGCGGTTCCAGCAGGAGATGCAGTCCACCTTCGCCATGCACCTGGCCATCAGCAGCCCGCCTACCACGCCCTTGACGGCGGAGGTGCAGGGCTACTTCGGTCGCAAACTCCGTTTTGCTGCACTGCGGTTCTCGGCCCATTCCACGGTGTCCACCCGGACCCGGAACGCGAGCGAGTCCCGGTTGCTGGTGTCGTACCACCGGCAGGGGGCCGCCGTGGTGGCGCAAGGTGACCGCGAGAGCCGTGTCGAGGCGGGTGATTTTTTTGTGATCGACCCATCGCGGCCCTTCCACATCCAGACCACCGACAGCGAGGTGCATTCGGTTTATCTGGAGCCCCAGGCCCTGCGCCAGGTGCTGCCGCACTGGGACATGCTGACGGCGCGCGCCATCCGGCCCGGCGTGAAGACCGGCGCGCTGTTCACAGGCCTGCTGGACCAGTTGTTCGCCATGGTGCCCGACATCGGCGAAGACACGGCCGACGACATTGCCGAGGCCTTGCCCCGCCTGCTGGCGCCCGCGCTACGCACGTTGCTGGATGAAACGGATTCTTCCCCCACGCGGCTGAAGACGCTGCACCGCCAGCGCATCCTGGCCTATGTGCGCGATCACCTCTGGGACAGCCAGCTCAGCGCGCTGTCCATCGCGCGGGGTGTCGGCCTGTCGCCGCGCCATGTGTACGAGCTTTTCGACGAGCCGGGCGGCCACACGCTGATGAAGTCGGTGTGGAAACAGCGCCTGGCCCTGTGCCGCCGCGACCTGTCGGCGTCGGCCCTGCGGTCCCGGTCCATCGGCGAGATTGCTTACGCCTGGGGCTTCAGCAATGTGTCGCATTTCAGTCGAGCTTTCAAGGCCGAATTCGGCATCGGCCCGCGAGAGTTCCGTCGGTCCCGGGCGCTGGCAGACGCGGTTCCGGCCATTCGCCACTGAGCGGTGGCGGTCCCGGCTCGCAGGCCTCAGATGGGCTCTGCGAGGATGCGCAGCGAGCGCTCCACCAACTCGGCCTGCTCATGCATCGGCGCACGAGACTGCTCGCGCCGCCCGATCTCCAGCGAGTTCTCCACCACCAGGCGGCAGCGCTCGTAGCGCCGGTTCATGAAGCCCTCGAAGGCCGCCTCGACCGATCCGTTTCGGGCCAGCTCTTCGCCCAGCACCAGGGCGTCCTCCACCGCCATGCCCGCGCCCGAGGCCAGGTGCGGGGTGGTCGGGTGCGCCGCATCGCCGATGAGGATGGCGCGGCCTCTTTCCCAGGGGCGCGGCAGCAGGAAGCCCTCCAGCGGTCTCAGCACCACGTGGGACGACGGATTCAAACCCTCGCGAACGTTCCGCAGCACGCCGCCGTAACCGGCCAGCAGGCGCTGGAGTTCGCCCGGCAACTGATCGTCTGGCATGGGGGGGCGCTTTGGCCCCGTCTCCAGCACGAACATGTACATCTCGTCGCGCGACACCGGCGTGAGCCCGACCTTCAGCGGCCCGCCGAGAAAGAACATGCGGCGCTCCACCTCAGGCGGGCGCGGCACGGTCACGCGCCAGACACACTGGCCGGTGTAGACCGGCCCGGGCGCTTCGGGAAACAGCAGGCGCCGGACTTTGGAAAACACCCCGTCCGCGCCCACCGCCATGTCGTACCGTCCCGAGGTCCCGTCGGACAGGCAGGCCGTTATCCCGTCGACGTCCGAGTCCAGCCGGTCCACCGTCAGGCCCAGGCGCACCTGCGCGCCGCTGGCCAGGGTCTTCTCGGACAGGATGCGGTGCAGGACCGGGCGCATGATCCCGCCCGAGCCGGGCACGTCATCATCGGCCACGATGGGCGTGGGCACCACGTGCGAGGGTGCGCCTTGCGCATCGCAGACCTGGATGCCGTCGCCGGTGAAGCCTTCGCGCCGCACGGCGTCGAGGATGCCCAGCGCCCCGAAGGCGCGCAGCGTGGGGCCGGTGATTGAAATCCCCGCGCCGTACACCCGCCACTGCGGGTCCAGGTCGATCAGGTCCACGGCCATGCCGATCTTTCTCAGCGTGATGGCGGTGGACATGCCCGCGATGCCGCCGCCAACGATCAAGGCCCTGCGCTTGGATGAGGTGTTCATGGTGTTCGAAAAATGGATGCAGACAAGTGGCCGGGCTGCCCGGATCGGGAGCCGATGCGGGCATTAGGCGTGGGCTGAACAAGGGCCGTCAATGCGACCCGGGGCCTGTCGCCATCCCAGGCAAAACGCATCGCAGGCCCAGTCAAATGGCGCTACACGGACAGAACAACATCGTGGGTTTCTTTTTCCTACGATCCCTCCTGCCAGTTCCCGCAAGACCGCCTTGCCCCACCACAGGAGTTCCCGCCTTGAGCCACGCTGCACCGGTCGCTGATGTTGCCGACCGCCCCAAGACCCTCGACGAGTCCAAACGGTGGATGCACCAGCGGTTGGCCTCCCGCTTTCATCCGATGAACGCCCTCGACCTGGACGACGGCCCCGCCTTCATCGACGGCGTGCCCGGTCTGGACGGCGCCACCTGGGGTGGCTATTGGTTTGGTCTGGGCGAGCGCGTGCGCAGCGAGGCCGCCCAGGCCGAACAGGCCGGCGACGCCGGCCGGGCTGCGGCCCTGTACCAGAAAGCCAGCGGGCTTTTCTTCATGGGGCGGTTTCCTTGCCCCAATCACCCCGCGAAGGAGCGCTGCGCGGTCGCCGAGCGCGAGACCTACCTGGCCGTTAGCCGCCACTGGCGCGAACCCATCGAGCGCGTCGAGATCCCCTTTGCCGGTCACGCCGGTGAGGGGGCGCGGGTGGTGGTGCTGGTGCGCAAACCGGTGGGCGTGACGCGCCCGCCCGTGGTGCTGATGTGGGGTGGTGTCGACGCCTGCAAGGAGCAGATGACCGCCGCCTGCGACGCCTTGCTGGCCCGGGGCGTGGCCACCGTGGCCATGGACAACGCCGGCACCGGGGAGTCGCCCGTCAAAGGCGTGCCGGACGCCGAACGCCAGTTCATCACCGCGCTGCAATGGATCGCTGCGCAGCCCGACCTCGACGGCGCCAAACCCGCTGTTCTCGGCCGTTCCTTCGGCGGCTACTGGGCCACCAAACTCGCGCACCTGCTGCCGGATGCCCTGGCCGGCGCGGTCAACTGGGGTGGCGGTGTGCACCACATGTTTCAGCCTGAGTGGGTGCAGGCCTCGCGCTACCCGGACAGCTATCTGATGGAGCTGGTCGAAACCCGCAGCCGCATGCTGGGCGCCACCAACGACGACGAATACGTCGCCGGCTTCGGGCGGCTCTCGCTGCTCGATCAGGGCCTGCTGGACCGGCCCTGCGCACCGCTGCTGCTGGTCAACGGCAAGGAGGACAAGCAGTGCCCGGTGGCCGACATCCACCTGCTGCTCGACCACGGCTGGCCCAAGTCGGTTCGCATGTTCCCCGGCGGGCACATGGGTCTGACACCCATGACCCTGCCCACCATCGTGGACTGGCTGGAGCGGCAACTGCGCCAGAAGGGCAGCACATGACGCAGAGCAACTGGCGCCAGATCATGCCGACGGCCGAGGCCTACTGGATGAATCGCGTGCTCTACGACATCCACCACGTTGACAGCCACCTGCAACGCTACAAGGCCGACCCCGATGCCTACATGGCCGAGGTGCCGCTGGCCGCCGCCATGAAGGCCGCGATTCGTGACAACGACATCGGCGCCATGTACCTCGCGGGCGTCAACCCCTTGCTGCTGCGCGCGCACTGCCTGGGCTTGCGGATTTCCGAGGCCGCGTTCTTGGACTCGCTGCGCGCGGTGGTCCACGATTCGACTGGGGAGGTCTCCCATGGCTGAGATTGTCTCGGTGCACGCCACCAGCCACACGCCGGTGATGATCAACTTCCCGGGTGCCATACCGGACGAAGATCGCGAGCGCATCTTTGCCGGCTTCCGGCAGGTGGGCGAAGAGATCCGGCAGGCCCGTCCGGACGCCGTGGTCGTGGTCTCGGACGACCATGTGCACAACTTCTTCCTGGACAACCTGCCGGCGGTCTGCATCGGCGCCGCGGCATCCTGGAAGTCGCCGGTGGAGCACTGGCTCAAGATTGACCAGCACGAACTGCGTGGCGACGTGCAGCTGGGCGGGCACCTCATCACCAGCGCGCTCGACGGCGGCTTCGACCCTGCCTTCTCGATGGCGCTGACCCTCGACCACGGCACGCTCGCGCCGCTGCACCTGGCGGGCATCGCCCGCGAAGTGGTGGTGGTGCCGGTGCTGATCAACTGCGTGCAGCCCCCGCTGCCGCCCATGAAGCGCGCGCTGCAGTGGGGCCGCCTGCTGGGCCAGGCGCTGCGCAGCTACGGCGGCTGCGAACGGGTGTCCGTGCTGGCCACCGGCGGCCTGAGCCACGACATCGCCACCCCCCGCATGGGCCTGGTGAACGAAGCCTTCGACCGCGAGTTCCTGCGCCTGCTGGCCGCGGGCGACGACGCCCGCCTGCTGGACCACGCGACCCACCGCGTGCACGAGGCCGGCAACGGC
This sequence comes from Hydrogenophaga electricum, assembly GCF_030160815.1. Lineage (NCBI taxonomy): Bacteria > Pseudomonadati > Pseudomonadota > Betaproteobacteria > Burkholderiales > Comamonadaceae > Hydrogenophaga > Hydrogenophaga electricum. The sequence continues at coordinate 172,623 of NZ_BSPB01000001.1, forward strand.
GCCGAGGAAGTGCGCACCTGGCTGGTGGCCCATGGCGTGGCCGACGGCGGCGCCTTCGACACCCTGTACTACAAGGCCGTGCCGGCCTGGTACACCGGCATCGGTCTCGGCCGCTGGCGCACCGGGGGCGTGTGATGAGCGCTCCCCGCCTTTTTCACAGCGTGCATGGGCCGGACGACGCGCCCGTGGTCGTGTTGTTGCATCCCCTGGTCACCCACAGTGCTCTCTGGCTTCCGCAGTTGCCCGCGTGGACCACCCGGTTCCAGGTGGTCTGCGTCGACCTGCCCGGACACGGGCACAGCCCGGTGCTGCCCGACGTCACCACCCTGAGCCAATACGCCGCTGAGGTCCGTCATGTCCTCGACGCCCTGGGGGTGGACCGCGCGGCCCTGGTCGGGCTGTCGTTGGGCGGCATGGTGGCTCAGGCCTTTGCGCTCGCCTGGCCCGAGCGCACCCAGGCCCTGGTGCTGGCGCACACCAGCGCCCGTACAGAGTCCACCATCCGCGACCTGTGGAGCTCCCGGCTGCAACAGGCGGCCGACGAAGGCATGGCCGCGCAGGTTCCGGCCATCCTGGGCCGCTGGTTCCCACCCGACTTCGCGGCGTCGGCACCCATGACGCTGCAATGGGTCGCGGAGCAGATTGCGTCCACCCCTTTCGACGGCTACGCAGCGGCCATCGGCGCGATCCAGCGGCTGGACCACCTCGACCAGTTGCACGGCATCACCGCGCCCACCCTGGTGGTGGCCGGCGAGCGGGACGCGGCCGCTTCGCCCGCGCTGGCCCGGCTGATGTCCGACCGGCTGCCCCATGCCACCCTGACCATGCTGCCCGGGGCTGGCCACATCGGCAACGTGCAACTGCCTCTGGCGTTCACGGAAACCGTGGGCGCCTTTCTCGTGCAATCGCTGGATTCCCCTGCTTCCCCATAACACCAACGGAGACCACCATGACACAGTCCCATATCCCTTCCCGCCGCCGCTGCCTGCAACTGGCGGCGGCCACACTCGCCTCGGCCAGCGGCCTGCCCTGGGCGCGAGCGCAAGGTGCCTCAGCGCCGTCCGAGCTGGCTCGGATCGTCGTCGGGCCACCGCCCGGCACCTTGGTCGACCTGTTTGCGCGCCGCGTGGCCGAGGCCATCGCTCCGGGCTATGCGCGCACTGTCTTGGTCGAGAACAAGGTGGGGGCGGCCAGCCAGATCGCGGTGTCGACGGTGAAGGCCGCTGCGCCAGATGGCAACACCATTCTGATGACCCCCATGCCCATGATGGGCATCTTTCCACACACCTACGCCAAGCTCCCCTATGACCCGGTGGCGGACTTCGTCCCGGTGTCCATGGGCGGGGTGTTCGATCTGGCGTTCGCGGTCGGTCCCCTGGTGCCCGCCAGCGTGACCACCATGGCCGACTTTTTCAAATGGTGCAAGCAGAACCCGGGTGCGGCCAACTTCGGTTCGCCCGCTGCCGGCTCCACGCCCCACTTCGCGGGCGGCATGGCGGCCCGCTCGGCCGGCGCTGAGCTCACCCATGTGCCCTTCCGTGGCACTCTGCCTGCGATTCAGGACATGGTCGGTGGCCAGATCGCTGCCGTGTGCGCGCCCCTGGGCGACTTTCTTCCGTTCGTGGCCGGCGGCAAGTGCCGCCTGCTGGCCACCACGGGCGAGAAACGCAGCCGCTTTGCCCCCACGGTGGCCACCTTTGTGGAACAGGGATTCAAAGAGGTCGTGCTGGACGACTGGTTCGGCTTCTTCCTCCCGGTCAACACCCCAGCGGCCAGGGTCGACGCCCTGAACGCAGCGCTCAAGTCGGCGCTGGGCAACCCGGCGCTGGTCAAAGCCATGGAAGAGCGTGGCCTGGAACTGCGCTGGACCAGTTCTGCCGATCTGGGTGCCCGGCTCAAGGCGGACATTGAAAAATGGCGACCTATCGTGAAGTCCTTCAACTTCACCGCCACCACCACCTGAGGCATGAAGTCGCACCTTGCCTTGACGGACGTGGACCGGCTGGACCCTCCGCAGCAAGTGGTGTACCACTCCATCATGGCCCTCGGGGCGACCTCAGCGGGCCCTTCCTGGCCTGGATGCACGGCCCCGAACTGGCCTCGTATGCCGCAGTTCCTTGGTAGGCGCCGGCACTGTGCAGGACGATGAGTGCCGGGGCCTGGCCGTGGCGTTCGTAGCAGAGCGGCCGGTCGTGTGAGGCGAAGGTGGGCACCCCCGGCTTTCCGGGCAAGTTCCGGGCAAGAAAAAAGCCCCAAGGCGTTGATTCCCAAGGGCTCTTTGAGTTTGTTGGGACGTCTTGGGACTTCCCTGGAAATTCACATGGTGGAGACGAGGAGGATCGAACTCCCGACCTTCGCATTGCGAACGCGACGCTCTCCCAGCTGAGCTACGTCCCCACAACGCCGGATCTTATCAAAGGTGGACGCCTTCGGGGTGCTTCAACGTGACGGAGTCGCGGGCTTCGGGGTTTCGAGCACCAGTTCCACACGGCGGTTGCGGGCGCGGTCGACCGGGTTTTCCTTGGCTGCGATCGGGCGGGTGTCGGCGTAGCCGGTCGCTTCGATGTGTTGGGGGGCGATGCCTTGGTCGATGAGGTATCGGGCCACGGCGGCAGCCCGGCTGGCCGACAGCTCCCAGTTGGACGGAAAGCGCTCGGTGTGGATCGGGGTGCTGTCCGTGTGGCCTTCTACCGTCAGGCGCATCAGGGGCTCGGCTTTGAGGGCGGGCAGGATCTGGCTCAGCGCCTGACGCCCGCTTTCGCCGAGACTTGCCGTGCCTGACGGGAACAGCAGCTCGCTGTTGATGCGCAGGCGCACGCCCTGTTCCGAGCGCAGCACCTCCACGTCGCGTCCGAGCTGGTCCAGCGGGGACGGCGGCGGCGGTGCGGCGGGAGCGGTGGGCCCGCTCTGAGGCACGGGCAGGGGCAGTGGTGGCACGATGCTGGGTGTGCCTGTGCCCGCCGTGGTGGCGGCGTTCAGCGGGTTGCTGGTGCTGGCTTCGTTCGCAGCGCTACTGGGCGTGGAGGTCGGCGAGGCGGTCGTGGCCGCGGTGACGGTGTCGGGACTCTCGGTGGAGGGCAGGTGGGACTGGGGTGGTCCGGAAAAAGCCAGCATGACGACCATCACCACCAGCATCAGCGTGATGACATCCAGGTAGGTGAGCAGCCAGCCCTCTTCTTCGGTTTCATGGCGCTCCTCCATGTGCCAGCGGCGGTACCGGCCCGACTGGGTGGAGACGCGCGCCGGTGTCGGGCGGCGCGGTGCCGGTGCAGCAGGCGGCGATGTTTCAGCGATGGCCATGCGAAGGCTTGGCCGGCCGTTCGGGCTTGCCGTCGTAGATTTCGTCGTCGTACTGCGCCACGAAGGCCTTGAGGGTTTCGCGCATCAGCGCAGGGCTGCGGCCGGCGTGCATGAGCGAGATGCCTTCGAGCACCATGTTCATCAGCACCAGGCGCTGCTCGGTGCGGCGTTCGAGCTTGACCGCAATCGGCTTGAACACCAGGTTGGCCAGCAGGATGCCGTAGAAGGTGGTGATGAGGGCGATCGCCAGTTGCTGGCCGATGGCCTTCATGTCGCCCGCGCCGATCAGCTCCATCAGGTTGATGAGGCCGAGCAGGGTGCCGAGCATGCCGAAGGCTGGCGCGTAGGTGGCCATGAGGCGGAAGATCTGGGCCTCGGCGGCTTCGCGCGAACGCATGTGGGCGATGCGCCATTGCAGCAGGTCGATGATTTCGTCTTCGGGCGTATGGTCGATGACGAGCTGCACGCCGGTGCGCAGGAAGGGGTTCTGGATTTGTGCCAGGGCGCGTTCGACGGCCTGAAGGTCGCCCTGCATCCACAGGCGCGAGATCACCACCAGCTCTTCGATGTGCAGTTTGGTGTCGATGCGTTCCTGGCGGATGACCTTGCCCACGAGCTGGAACACGCGCAACACCTCGCGCAGCGGATAGCTCAGGAAGGTGGCTGCGAGCGTGCCACCGAGCACGATGGCGATGCTGGGCGCATCAATGAAACGCAGCGGGTCATCGACCGCAAACAGCAGGATCACCGCCATGAGCACCACGCTGGCGATCATGCCGATGAGGGTGGACGGATTCAATCGGGTATCTCCGTGCGGGTACAGCCCCGGCTCCAGCCGATTCTGGCGGCTTGGTGGGGCGGCAAGGCGAAGAAAAGCCGGGTCAAAGCCCGGCTTATGCGTTCAGAGCGGCTGCCCTGCTTGGCTCAGCACAGGCCGTTGCGGCTGGCGAGTTCGACGAACAGGCCCGAATGGTCCAGTTCGGCCAGGCCGTGGTCGACCGCGTCGGCAAAAAGCTGCTCGAACAGGGCGGTGATGGGCGCATCGAATCCGATTTCCTGCGCTGTGCTCAGGGCGTTGCGCATGTCCTTGAGCTGCACGGCGATGGCCGCGCGCTTGTCGAAGTCGCGTTCGACCATGCGCTGCCCATGCACCTGCAGGATGCGGCTGTCGGCGAAGCCCCCGGCGATGGCCTGGCGCACCTTGCCCATGTCGGCGCCGCCTTTTTCGCACAGCAGCAGGGCCTCGGCCACGGCGCCGATGGTGATGCCCACAATCATCTGGTTGGCCAGCTTGGCCAGTTGCCCGGCGCCGGTGGGGCCGACGTGGGTGGCGCGCCCCAGCAGGGCCAGCACGGGTTGCGCCCGCTCGAAGTCGGCGGCGCGGCCCCCAGCCATGATGGCCAGCGTGCCGGCCTCCGCTCCGACCGTGCCCCCGGAGACCGGGGCGTCCAGGTGGCGCACTTGCAGCGCCGCGAGCCGGGCGGCGTGGTCGCGCGCCTGGCGGGGCTGGATGGAAGACATGTCCACCAGCAGCGAGCCGGGGCGCAGGCCGTGGGCGGCGCCTTGGTGGAACAGCACGTCTTCGACCGCGAGGCCGTCCTGCAGCAGGGTGATCACGATGTCGGCCTGCGCGACCGCCTGGGCCGGGGTGTCGTGCACATGGGCGCCGAGCGGTTGCAGCCGTTCGGTCTTGTCGCGCGAGCGGTTCCAGGCGTGTACGGTAAGCCCGGCTTCGCACAGGCGGCGGGCCATGGGAAAACCCATCATGCCGATGCCCAGCACGGCGACGGTTGGAGGCGGAGAGGAAGAGTCGTTCACGATGTCTCGGAAAGGCCGGGAGGCCGAAAAAATTGTAGGAGGGGGTGGGCGACCGCGGGGGTGGGCGGTCAGGTCTTTGACAGGGTCCGGGCCTGGTTCGCAGGCGCGGCGGGGGACTGTCCGGCAGCCTCTTGGGGACTGCCGGACCTGCCGTCGTCAGGGGGTGTCGATGTCGGTGCCAGGGTGGCCAGGCGGTTGAACAGGCGTTCGCGCGCCTGCTGGCCGTGTTCGCGCATCAGGGCCTCGGCGTGTGCGGCGTCGCCAGCGGCGATGGCGGCCGCGATGGCTGCGTGTTCATCCCATACGGACGCCCGCAGGGGATGGGTGCGCAGCACCAGCGCCATGGCGCGGCGGATGTGGTGCCAGTGCAGCAGGGCGCTCTGTTCGATCAGGGGATTGCCCGAGGCCTGATAGAGCGCGCGGTGATAGTCGAGGTCGGCCGCGATCATGGCGCGCACGTCGCCACGCGCCACCGCCGCGCGCCCGCGGATGAACAGGGCCGGGTCCATGTCGGCTCGGCGCTGCGCTGCCAACTGCACCGCCAGCGCATCCAGGGCGCTGCGCACCTGGTGCACGCGCGCGACCTGTTCGGGGTCCAGGGGGCTGACCTGCAGCCCGCGTGTGCGCCCGGCCGCTCCGTGCGCCAGCGGGGCGGCCTGCACCAGACCATCCTGTTTCAGCCGGCGAAGGGCGAGGGTGACCGGCTGGCGCGACACCGCCAGCCAGCTCGCCAGGTCTTCCTGGGTCAGGCGCTTGCCCGGCGGCAGCGTGCCGTCGCTGATGGCTTCCAGCAAGGCCTGGTAGACCTGCTCGACGAGGTCGGGCGGGGATGCGGGGCGCAGCGGGGCGGTGGGCATAGTTCGGGATTCTGAATTCAGAATCCATTATGGCCCGCCCTGAGCCGCCCCGTGGCCCGTGCGTGCCAAAATCGCCGGCATGAATGCCCGAACCGACACCGCCTGGCTGGACGCCCAGTACAACAACCGTGCGCTGGTGCCTGCGCATGCCGAGCATCTGGCGCACTGGGCCAGTGTCTCGGCCGAGGCGCGGCAGCGTCTGGTGTGCCTGCCCGATGTGGCCTATGGCCATGGCAGTGGCGAGACGCTCGACCTGTTTCTGCCACCGCGCCAGGCCGATCGGCCGCTGGCGCCGGTGCTGCTCTTCATTCATGGGGGTTACTGGCGCAGCCTGGACAAGCGCGATCACAGTTTTGTGGCGCCGCCGTTCGTGCAGCGGGGGGCGGTGGTCGTGGTGCCCAACTACGCGTTGTGCCCGGCGGTGACGGTGCCCGACATCGCGCTGCAGATGGTCAAGGCGCTGGTCTGGACCTGGGACCACATCGCCACCCACGGCGGTGATCCCGACCGCATCACCGTCGTCGGGCACTCGGCCGGCGGGCACCTGGCGGCGATGCTGCTGGCGGCTCTGTGGCCCCAATGGCGCAGCGATCTGCCACCGGCGCTGGTGAAAAACGCGCTGGCGATCTCGGGCCTGTACGAACTGGAGCCCTTGCGCCACACCCCGTTTTTGCGCGATGCGCTGCGCCTGACACCCGCCCAGGTGGCGCAGGCGAGCCCGGCGCGGTTTCCCGCCCCGGCGGCCCCGTCTGACCGGGGAGCGCTGTCGTGCGTGGCTGGCGGGGCCGAAAGCGATGAGTTCCTGCGCCAGAACACCCTGATGCGCCAGGCCTGGGGGGCGGCGGCCGTGCCGGTCTGCGAAGCGCTGCCCGGGCTGAACCACTTCAGCGTGCTGGAAGCGCTGGTGCAGCCGCGCCACCGCCTGCACCGGCTGGCCCGCCAGTTGCTCGGGATCTGAGCGGCCGGGCCGTGCTCACATGAACAGGTGTTCGCCGGCGTTCTCGCCGCCGAGGATCACGTAGTTCACCTTCTTCAGGTCGCTCAGCTGGGTGCCGCCGGCGTAGCTGATCGAGCTCTGCACGTCTTCCTGCATCTCGCGCAGCGTGTCGGCCAGGTGGCCCTTGATGGGCTCCAGAATGCGCTTGCCCTCCACGTGCTTGTACTCGCCCTTGTTGAAGTCGCTGGCCGAGCCGTAGTACTCCTTGTAGCGCTTGCCGTCGACCTCGACCGTCTGGCCGGGGGATTCCTCGTGGCCGGCGAACAGCGAGCCGATCATCACCATCGTGGCGCCAAAGCGCACGCTCTTGGCGATGTCGCCGTGGTGGCGGATGCCGCCGTCGGCGATGATGGGTTTGGTCGCCACGCGCGCGCACCACTTGAGCGCCGACAGCTGCCAGCCGCCGGTGCCGAAACCGGTCTTGAGCTTGGTGATGCAGACCTTGCCCGGGCCCACGCCGACCTTGGTCGCGTCGGCGCCCCAGTTTTCCAGGTCGATCACGGCTTCGGGCGTGGCCACGTTGCCGGCGATCACGAAGGCCTGGGGCAGTGTTTTCTTGATGTGCTCGATCATCAGGCGCACGCTCTCGGCGTGGCCGTGCGCGATGTCGATGGTGATGTAGTCCGCGCCCACACCGTCGGCGGCCAGGCGGTCGATGACCTCGTAGTCCGGCGCCTTCACGCCCGAGCTGATGGAGACGAACAGGCCCTTCTCGCGCATGCGCTTCGCGTAGGCCACGTTGTCCAGGTCGAAGCGGTGCATGACGTAGAAATAACCGTTGGCGGCCAGCCATTCGCTGATGGACTCGTCCAGCACCGTCTTCATGTTGGCCGGCACCACCGGCAGCTTGAAGCGCCGGCCGCCGAATTCGATGCCAGGGTCGCACTCGCTGCGGCTTTCCACGCGGCACTTGCGCGGCAGCAGCAGGATGTTGTCGTAGTCGAAGATTTCCATGTGGGCCTTTCAGTCACCTCGACCGTTTCGGGAGGTGGGTTGATGAAAAGGCGCTTGGAACTGGCCGGCCCTTGATTCCGGGGGTGGAAAAAAGAAACCGGGCGCAATTGCTTGGGCCCGGTGATTGATTCTAGGCCGGATGCGTCCGCCTGGGGGCGGGCACCGCGCATATGCCCGGTATACGAAAGGCCATATGGCGGGAGGTGGTCGCTATCGGGGGGTGGAGCGGCTTTCTACAATCGCCCGATGCTGTTTGAAGATCCCTCCCCGCTGCTCGTCGGCCTCAACCCCGAGCAGGCCGCCGCCGTCACCCTGCCGGCCGAACACGCCCTCATCCTGGCGGGCGCCGGCTCGGGCAAGACCCGGGTGCTGACCACCCGCATCGCCTGGCTGCTGCAGAGCGGGCAGGTTTCGCCCGGCGGCATCATGGCCGTGACCTTCACCAACAAGGCGGCCAAGGAGATGATGACCCGCCTGACGGCCATGCTGCCGGTCAACGTGCGCGGCATGTGGATCGGCACCTTCCACGGCCTGTGCAACCGCTTTCTGCGCGCGCACCACCAGGCGGCGGGCTTGCCGGCCACGTTCCAGATCCTGGACACGCAGGACCAGCTCTCGGCCATCAAGCGCCTGTGCAAGCAGCACAACGTGGACGACGAGCGCTTTCCCCCGAAGCAGTTGCAGTGGTTCATCAGCGGCTGCAAGGAAGACGGGCAGCGCCCGCGCGACGTGGTGGTGCGCGACGACGAGACGCGCCGCAAGGTCGAGATCTACCAGCTGTATGAAGAGCAGTGTCAGCGCGAGGGCGTGGTCGATTTCGGCGAGCTGATGCTGCGTTCGTACGAAGTGCTGCGCGACAACGACCCGGTGCGCGTGCATTACCAGCGGCGCTTCAGGCACATCCTGATCGACGAGTTCCAGGACACCAACCGCCTGCAATACGCCTGGCTCAAGATGTTTTCGGCGCCGCCGCTCGAAGGGCTGCCGCCCTCGGGCAATGCGGTCTTCGCCGTGGGCGACGACGACCAGAGCATCTACGCTTTCCGCGGCGCGCGCGTGGGCAACATGGCCGACTTCGTGCGCGAGTTCCAGGTCCGGCACCAGATCAAGCTGGAGCAGAACTACCGCAGCTGCAGCAACATCCTCAACGCGGCCAACGAGCTGATCGGCCACAACAGCCGGCGCCTGGGCAAGAACCTGCGCACGGATGCGGGCGCGGGCGAGCCGGTGCGTGTGTACGAGGCGCCCAGCGACTTCGACGAAGCGCGCTGGGTGGTCGACGAGATGAAGCAACTCGAGCGCGAGGGCATGGCGCGCAGCGAGATGGCCGTGCTCTACCGCAGCAACGCGCAAAGCCGCGTGATGGAAACCGCGCTGTTCAACGCCGGCATGCCCTACCGCGTGTACGGCGGGCTGCGCTTCTTCGAGCGCGCTGAAATCAAGCACGCGCTGGCCTACCTGCGTCTGCTGGAGAACCCGCACGACGACAACAGCGTCCTGCGCGTGGTGAACTTCCCGCCGCGCGGCATCGGGGCGCGCAGCGTCGAGCAGTTGCAGGACGTGGCGCGCGCGAGCGGCTGTTCGCTGCACGACGCGGCCAGCGGCGTCACCGGTCGCGCCGGCACCGCCATCGGCCACTTCGTCGCCCTGCTGGACGTGATGCGTGAAAAGACGCAGGGCATGACCTTGAAGGAAATCATCGAGCTGGTGCTCGACCGCAGCGGTCTGGTCGAACATTTCCGCCAGGAGCGCGAAGGCGAAGACCGGGTCGAGAACCTGGAGGAGCTGGTCAACGCGGCCGAGAGCTTCGTGATGCAGGAAGGTTTTGGCCGCGACGCGGTGGCCTTGCCGGTGGACGAGCTGGGCGCACCGCTGACGCAGAGCCCGGCGAGCCAGGGGCTCGACATGAGTCAGCCTCTGGTCGACGAGCCGCTGCCGGCCGTGGTGCCCGACACCGGCGAAACGCTCAGCCCGCTGGCCGCGTTCCTGACGCATGCCGCGCTGGAGTCCGGCGACAACCAGGCCCAGGCCGGGCAGGATGCGGTGCAGCTCATGACGGTGCACGCGGCCAAGGGGCTTGAATTCCACGCCGTGTTCATCACCGGCCTGGAAGAAGGGCTGTTCCCGCACGAAAACGCCATGAGCGACCGCGACGGGCTGGAGGAAGAGCGCCGCCTGATGTACGTCGCCATCACGCGGGCGCGCCAGCGCCTGTACCTGGCCCATGCGCAGACCCGGCTGCTGCACGGCCAGACGCGTTACAACCTGCGCAGCCGCTTTTTTGACGAACTGCCCGAAGACGCGCTGAAGTGGCTCACGCCGCCGCAAGCCCGCCAGGGCCTGTCGGCCGGTGGCTGGCAGGGCGGAGGCCGCGGGGCGGCCGGGGCAGGGGCGCAGCCGGCCTGGACGCCGGGATGGCTGGCCGCGGCCGACCGGGCGCCAGCACCCAAGGCGCCGGAGCCCGACCGCGGCGTCGACCTGCGGGCCGGGCAGAAGGTCTTCCACAACAAGTTCGGCGAGGGCAAGGTGCTGGCCATCGAAGGGGCGGGCCCCGACGCCCGGGCCCAGGTCAGCTTCAACCGCCATGGCGTGAAGTGGCTGGCGCTGAGCGTGGCCAAGCTCACGCCCGTGGACGCATAAAAAAGCCGCCCGTGGCGCGAGCCACCGGCGGCATGAAAAAGCTGCACGATCTCTGAGTGCGGGCGCGAGGCCCGCGTGCAACCTTGGAGAAACGAAGGAACCGCGGCCCGGGCAGCGCCCGGGCTGGTGATCAGAAGTCGTGGCGGATGCCGAGGGCGAACAGGCGGGTGTCGGCCGTCTTGGTGCCGGCGCCGTTCTTGACTTCGTGGGTGCGGTAGCCGCCGTACAGGCGGGTGCGCTTGGACAGCGAGTAGGTGGCGCCCAGACCGAAGCCCGACGACTTGGACGACGTGGCGCCACCCTTTTCGGTCTTGCTGTTGGCGTAGCCGGCCGACAGGTTCACGGCGCCCAGCGGCACGTTCACGCCGACGGTGAATTCGGTGTCATCGCCGTTGGCATCGGTACCGTTGCGCTGGTTGTAGCCGGCCGAGATCGAGGCGGCACCCAGGTCGTAGGCGCCGGACAGGGCGACGTACTTGTCGTCGGTCTTGCGCTCGTTCTGGTAGCCCAGAGCGGCGTGCAGCGGGCCGTTCTTGTAGCCGGCCTTCAGCGCGGTCATGGTTTCGTTCTTGGTGCTGTCGTTGTCCAGCGCGTGGTTCAGGCCGGCGTAGAAACCACCGAAGGAGGGGGTTTCGTAGCTGATCATGTTGTTGAAGCGGCTGTTGTAGTCGCCACCCGACTTGAACACGCCGTTGGAAGCGGGCGTGAAGGCCGAGTCGAACACGTTGGCGCTGTAGGACACGGCGCGGATGTCGTCGTACACCGTGGTGCTGCGACCCAGGCGCACGGTACCGAAACCGCCACTCAGGCCGACCGTGGATTCGCCCTTGAAGAACGGGTCTTGCGACGAACCGTCGGTGGCGTTGAAGCGGTTTTCCAGCTTGTAGATGGCCTTGAGGCCGCCGCCCAGGTCTTCGCTGCCACGCAGGCCCCAGCGCGAGGTGGTCAGACCGCCGTCGCCGCCCTGGAACATCTTGGTTTCGCTGCCCTTGCCGAGTTCCTTGAGGGAGCCCACGGACAGGTCGACGCGGCCATACAGCGTCACGGAGGACTGCGCCATCGCGGCGCCGGAAGCGGCCAGGACGGCCAGAGCGATCAGGCTCTTGTTCATGCTTTTTCCTTGAAGGATGTGTTGGTACGGGTGGAGGTTTTTTCTCCGCCTGATGCCCTTGGCAAGCAGGTGCGCCCATTGCATCGAAAGCGCATAAAACCTCTGTGACACTTCATGAGATAGCTATATTTGTTGTAGCAACACAACAAGACATGAAGGGCATCAGGGCGTGCCTGCGTCGACCATGCGGGTCCAGCCGGCGCCATCGTTGTCGCTGGCGACCCAGAGCCGGCCCTGGTGCAGGGCCATGCCTTCGGCCTTTTCCTGCACGAAGTTCAGGTCCTTGCGCAGATCGCGCACCAGGGTCTTGCCGAGCACGGCGTTTTCGGCGATGTCGGCCACGCGCACGCTGTAGATGCGCTTGACTTCGGCCGTGATGGCGCGCGCTTCGCCGCCGCCCTTGTCGCGCTCCAGCACCAGCAACCGGCCATCGGGCGTGAGCTGGATTTCCGAGAGGCCCATCCACAGGCCTTTCGGGTTCTGGCTGTGCTGCTCCAGCGGGTAGAGCGCGGTGGTCCAGGTGTCGCTGGGGATGTGCCAGCGCAGGATGGCGGCCTGGGGCTTGGCCGGGTCGAAGCCGCGCTGCACCGCCATGTAGAGCGTCTGGCCGTCGGGGCTGGCGGTCACGCCTTCAAAGCCGGTGCTGATCTTGGGCGAGGCAAAACGCTGCGTGATGCTGGCGGGCAGCTTCACGCGCCGCTGCAGCCGGCCCTGGAAATCCACCTTCACCAGTTCGTTGCCGTCGACCGTGGCGCCTTCGCTGGCGATCCAGAAGCCGTCGGCCACGCGGGCGATGCCTTCCGGGTCGAGCTTGAGCGGCTGGCCGTTGCCATCGGTGAGCATGAGCGCCTGGTCGATGACCATGCGGCCGGCGGTCGCCACCTGGCGGGTGTCGATGCGCCAGATGCGCGAGGTGGCGAAGGCGTTGTCGGGCACCGCCCAGAGGTGGGTGCCGTCGCTGGTCAGGCCCGAGATCGCGCCCCAGGGCATGTCGTCGCTGGCGGCGACCACCTGCACGTCGGCCGGGTTGGCGGGGGCGCCCTGCGCGTGGAAGCGGTAGAGGTTGAGCGAGCCGTCGCCTTCGTTGGCGGTGACGAACAGTTGCTGGCCGTCGCGGCGGTGGGTGATGGTGGTCAGGCCTTCGGGCGATTGGCCGGTGGGCAGCAGCTGCACGAAGGTGGGCGCACCCGGTTGGTCCATGCGCCAGACCTCGACGAAGGCACCGCGCTCGGAGCCCACTAGCAGATAGGGCCGACCGCCGAAATGCGCGCTGGCCACGGACTCGATCTCGACGCCCTTGGCGGCGGAGCGCGCATCGGGGTAGTGGCCGTGCTGCACGGCGTGGCGTTCGGTGCGGTCGCCGGTTTCGAACACCACCTGACCGCGGATGTCCATGAGCGTGAAGCCGCGGCCGCCCGGCAGCGTGCCGTCGGCGCCCTTCTTGCCGTCGCCTTCGTTGGCCAGGGCGATCACGCCGTTCGACACCCAGGCCACGGCATCGGGTTCGCGCCGGCCGGTGAAGCTGTCCTGCAGGCGGATTTCCTTGTCGCGCTGCAGGTCGGCGTCGCCCGTGCGGGTCACGGTGCCGGCGCTGAACACGCGGGCCAGGCGGGCACGGCGTGGGTGGCTCAGGTCGACCACCGCGATGGCGTTGTTCTCCTGCAGCGAGACCACGGCCTGCCGACCATCGGCGCGAACGGACACGAACTCGGGCTGCGGGTCCTCGGGGTAGAGCACGCCGGGCGTGGCGCGCAAAGCCGCCACCAGATCCAGGCGCTGCAGACCGCTGTCGGCGCCGCCGTACAGGCTTTCCAGCCCGACCACATCGATGAAGCCCGGGCGCTGGCCGCCCAGGGTGGCGTCGCCCTTGGCATCGCTTTCCTCGTCTTCGATGGCGACCACGGCGCGCAACCGGCGGCCGCTGCCAGCCAGCGCGAGCGAATCGGGGCCGATGCCCACGGTGATGTCGCGCACGTGGGTGATCGCGGCCTTGTCGCGGATGTCGTAGATCCGCAGCAGGCCGCGGCGCGGGTTGTTCTTGTCGTCGTCCAGGCGCAGGGCCAGCACGGCGTAGCGCCCGTCCGGCGTGATGGCCACCGAGGTGGGTTCACCGATGCCGTGCAGGCGCACGTTCACCGGCGGCAGGGTGCGCGGGTGTGCCGGGTCGCGGATGTCCACCACGCCCAGTTCGCCCGCGTCGGCGCTGGTGTAGAACAGGTGCTGGCCGTCGGGCGTGGCCGCGACGATTTCGGCCACGCCGTGCACCGGTAGGTGCGCCACCATGGCGAACGGGGTCTGGGGTGCGGGGGCGGCGGGCGCTGCCTGCGCCAACAGGCAGGCGCCGGTCAGGGCGGCCAGGAGCGGCAGGCGGGTCAGGTGGGAGAGGGCGGGGGACGGGAGGTGACGCTGCATGGTTCGGACCGCGGCCACCAGGGGCGCGGGCATCGTTGAAAACCCGGCAGCCTAGGCGGGCTCTGTGTCAGCGTCATGAAACGGTGCCGCCGCGTGTGGCAAGGGCGGCGAGGGCGCCAAAAAACAGCCCCTGCAGCGGGTCTTCGCTGCAGGGGCCTGGCGGAAACGGCAGCGGCTTCAGGCGCCCGGGGTCGCCTCGGTGGGCACGGCGCCGGCCTGCTTGAGGTCGCTCAGTTGCACGGACAGATCGAGCAGCCGGACCTTGCTGGTGTAGTAGCGGTCCAGGCGCCATTCCTGCAGCAATTCCAGGGCCAGCTGGAAGGTGTCGTAGTCCAGGCGGTAGAGATCGCTGATGGCGTACGGCTGTTCGGCTTCCAGGGCCACCACCAGGGCCGAGAGGATGGCCGCGGCGGGTTGGTCGGGTTGGGTTTCAATCAGTTTTCGGGCTTTTTTCAGGGCGCGCATGGAGCCTCCAACACTCAAGGATGAAAAAGGAATAGCGCGGGACGAGGGCCTGACGCGCTGTCCGGGCGAGCATAGCGGGGCACCCCGTGGAATTGATGACGTTTTCATGAAGAGTGCGTGACGTCTTCATGACAGGCCCGCCGAAGCAGTGCCTGGCCCATGCGCAGGGCCTGGCCGGTGCCCAGCCCCGGCACGCCGGCCCAGCCGGGCGGCGCGAGCACGATGACGGTGGAACCGTGCTCGAACCAGCCGAGTTCGTCGCCGCGCCGGTAGGCCTGATCGCACGGCAACTGGTGGGCGCCGCGGTAGCGCAGGTTCAGGGGCACGTCGATCGCGTGCAGGCGCAGGCTGGCGACCAGGATGGCCGCCACCGGGACCAGCAGCAGCGGCGTGCCGTCGGCCAGTTCGAGGTGCAGCACGGCGCGTTCGTTGCGGCAGAACAGGCGCTCCACCCGCTTGAGCGCGATGGG
This sequence comes from Hydrogenophaga electricum, assembly GCF_030160815.1. NCBI lineage: Bacteria > Pseudomonadati > Pseudomonadota > Betaproteobacteria > Burkholderiales > Comamonadaceae > Hydrogenophaga > Hydrogenophaga electricum. The sequence continues at coordinate 187,647 of NZ_BSPB01000001.1, forward strand.
GTTGACGTTCCAGGTGTCGCCGCTGAGGTAGGTCACCTGCCGCAGGCGGGCATCGGCCGGTGCGTGGATGCGGTGGTACATGGCCGAGGTCAGCCGCAGCGTCACGTAGGTGCCGCCTTGCAGTCGCCGCGCCAGCGCCTGGCCGGCCGCGTCGTCGCCCAGCAGGTCGGCCAGCCGGTAGGGGAAGCCCTTGGCCTGGAAAATCTGCGGGCCGTCGCCGGTGGCGTCACCCGCATCACCGATGCGGCCGTGGGCACCCACGATGCCGTCGCAGGGGCTCACCAGGCCTTGCGGGTCGGGGTCCAGCGGGCGCGCGCCCGGGCGCAGCGCGCGGGTGAAGACGTCGTGCAGGCAGGTGTAGCGGGTGGGCTGCGCATCGCTCAGATCGAGGTCGGTGAAGAGCCGCCAGACGGCCAGCGAAGCCTTCAGCACCCCCGGATGCCGGAGGCGGCTGAACCAGCCCATGAAGTGCGTGAGTGCGATGCGCGGCACGCGGTTGGTGAGCAGGAAGTTGAGGTCTTCGTTGAGCGCCAGTCGGCGCAGCCAGTGACGGGATGTCATGCGGTGTTCACGCGGCTGTCACGCCTGCGCCCTAAAAAAGCGGCCTGTCCATTGCCACCGATTGCCCATGCTGCCCTCCGAAATCCTGTGGCCTTCGGCCGCCCTCGTGCTGGCCTGGCCGCTGCTGCGGCAGCGTTGGGCCCTGTCGCGCGCCAAGCACCGTTCGCTGGCGGGGCATTCGCGGCTGGCCAAGCGCCTGGCGCGCTGGCTGCCGGGCTACAGCCTCGATGAACAGCGGTTTTTCGACGCCGACGGGGCGGGCCCGGCCATCGCCGCGCGCCGCCGCGCCGCGTTCGACGCGCTGAGCGCCGGCTTCGAACAGCGCCATGCGCGCACCCTGGCCCTGACGGCCGAGGCCCGCGAGGGGCTGCCCGATCTGCAACTGACGGGCCGCTACCGGGTGCCTTTCCCGTTCAGCGACCTGGTGAGCCGGCGCCTGCGCGTCGGCGCCTTCCTGCAGGCTGCCGAAGGCCGGCACCTGGTCGATCTGGATGGCCAGCGCTTCATCGACCTGACCGGTTCGTACGGCGTCAACGTGTTCGGCGCCGATTTCTACAAGGCCTGCATGGCCGAGGCGGCGCAGCGGGCGTCGGCGCTGGGCGGTACCCTGGGCGCCTACCACCCCTGCGTGGCCGACAACGTGCAGCGTTTGCGGGCCCTGTCGGGGCTGGACGCGGTCTCGTTCCACATGTCCGGCACCGAAGCCGTGATGCAGGCCGTGCGGCTGGCCCGCTACCACACCCGCCGGCGGCACCTGGTGCGTTTTGCGGGTGCCTACCACGGCTGGTGGGAAGACGTGCAGCCCGGCCCCGGCAACCCGCTGCCGCCGCGCGAAACCTACACGCTGGCCGACATGAGCGAACGCAGCCTGGCGGTGCTGCGCCAGCGGCGCGACATTGCCTGCGTGCTGGTCAATCCCTTGCAGGCGCTGCACCCCAACCACAATGCCCCGGCCGATTCGGCGCTGTTGGCCGGCCGTCGCAGCGCGGGCTTTGACCGTGCGGCCTACACGCGCTGGCTCCAGCGCCTGCGCGAGGTCTGCACCGAGCGCGGCATCGTGCTCATCTTCGACGAGGTGTTCCTGGGTTTCCGGCTTGCGCCGGGCGGGGCGCAGGCCTACTTCGGCGTGCAGGCCGACATGGTCACCTACGGCAAGACGCTGGGTGGTGGCTTCCCGGTGGGGGTGGTCTGTGGCCGGGCTGCGCTGATGCAGCGTTTCCGCCCCGAGCGGCCCGCCGACCTCTGCCTGGCGCGCGGCACCTTCAACGCCCACCCCTGGGTGATGGCCGGCATGGCGGCCTTTCTCGACCGCCTGGCATCGCCCGCGGTGCAGGCGCTGTACGCCGACCAGGACGCGCGCTGGAATGATCGCGCCGCCCGCTTCAACGCGGCCATGGCCGAAGCCGGCCTGCCCGTGGTGGCGACGAACCTGCAGAGCATCTGGACGCTGGGCTTCACCGAAGCCTCGCGCTACCACTGGATGTTCGCCTACTGCCTGCGCTGGCAGGGGCTGGCGCTGAGCTGGGTCGGCACCGGGCGCCTCATCTTCAGCCTCGACCTGGGCGAAGCCGAGTTCGACGAGGTGCTGCAGCGCTTCCTGGCGGCGGGGCGCGACATGCAGGCCGGCGGCTGGTGGCTGCCGCCGGGCCAGACGCCGGCAGCGGGGCCATTGCGCCGCCGCATGGCCCGGGAATGGGGGCGGGCGGTGCTGGGCCGGCGGGCCTGACGGGGCGGGGGCTTTGGCGCGGGGCGCGGCCATCGTGCCCGACTCAGCCGTGCGACGGGTGGCCCGGGTCCATCCACTGTCCGCGCAGCAGGTGCAGCGGCGCGCGGTGGTAGAGGCGGATGTCGTTGACCGGATCGGTGACGATCTTGGCCAGCCACACCAGCCCGGTGCGCACGTCGCGCAGGAAGAACAGGTGCACCGTGCGGAACAGCAGGCCGCCGATGCCGATGGCCAGCCACAGCGCGCCGACCTGGCGCACGTAACCGCCCCAGCCCTCATGCACCGGCAGCAGGCCGAACAGGCCCGGGGCCGTGGCCAGCAGCAGCGGCGCGGCGGCCCACAGCGCCATCAGCACCACCTTGCGCCGCAGGTTGTAGCCCACCTTCACGTCTTCCTTGTAGGCGTGCGTGACCTGGTTGATGGCGTCGTAGCCGCGCGGCTCGAAGAAGAAATGGCCGGCCTGGCGCGAGGTCATGGACACCAGCCAGGCGATCAGGGCCGACACCACCGGGTCGATCCACAGCCAGGCGTAGGCGACCAGAAAGCTGATCGCGCTGACCAGGTGCAGCGCCTGGTTGATGCGGCTGTGGTGGTAGTAGCGGTGGTCGTCCCAGCGCTGGGTCCTCAGGTCATCGAGAAAGCGGTTCACGGGCGGTCCTTCCAACAGGGTTGAGGGTCCGCCATGCTGTCGCAAGCGCATGAAAATCCGGTGACAGCACGGTGCCGACACGCCGCTGTCACGGGGATGCCGCGGTGTCACACCACTGCCGTGTGTGGCCCCGAACATGGCGCCATGGACAGCTTGCGTTCCCAGGACATCGTGCTGCAGGACTTTCCTGCCGCCCTCCCTTCGTTGCGCCTGGCCGTGGTCACCGAGACCTGGCCGCCCGAGATCAACGGGGTGGCGCTCACCCTGGCGCGGCTGGTGGCCGGCCTGTGCGAGCGCAACCACCAGGTCCAGCTCGTGCGGCCGCGCCAGCGGCCCGATGACGCGGCGCTGGCCGCCGGCAGCGTGCAGGAACTGCTGGTGCCGGGCATGCCGATTCCGCGCTACCCCGAGCTCCGGCTGGGGCTGCCCGGGCGCAAGGCGCTGATCAACGCCTGGTCGCGCCAGCGGCCCGACCTGGTCCACATCGCCACCGAAGGTCCGCTGGGCTGGTCGGCGCTGCAGGCGGCACGCCGTCTGCAACTGCCGGTGACCTCGGACTTCCGCACCAACTTCCACCGCTACAGCGCCCACTACGGCCTGGGCTGGCTGCGCAAGCCCATCGCGGCCTACCTGCGCAAGTTCCACAACCTGACGCAGTGCACCATGGTGCCCACGCGCGCCCTGTGTGCCGAACTGCTGTCGCAGGGGTTCGAGCGCCTGCAGGTGGTGGCGCGCGGGGTGGACACCACGCGTTTCCATCCCGGCCGGCGTGACGAACACCTGCGCGCCGCCTGGGATGTGCAACCGGGCGAACAGGTCTGGCTCGTGGTGGGGCGCCTGGCCGCTGAAAAGAACCTCGACATCGCCCTGCAGGCGTGCGAGGCGGTGCGTGCCGACCCGGCCATCCGCACCCGCGTGCGGTTGGTGCTGGCGGGCGACGGGCCGCAGCGCGCCGCGCTGGCTGAACGTTGCCCGGATGCCCGCTTTCTGGGCATGCAGAGCCAGGACCAACTGGCGGCCTGCTACGCCTCAGCCGACCTGCTGCTGTTTCCCAGCCTGACCGAAACCTTCGGCAACGTGACGCTGGAAGCGCTCTCCAGCGGCCTGCCGGTGCTCGCCTTCGACACCGCGGCGGCGGCCGAGTGGGTGCGGCACGGGCACAACGGCTGGGTCGTGCCGGCGGGTGATGCGCCCGCCTTCGTGGCCCAGGCCCATGCGCTGGCCACGGCGGGCGAATGCCTGGCCGGGGCCCGCGAGGTGGCGCGCGCTTCGGTGGCCGACCTCGACTGGCGGCAGATTGCCGCCCAGGTGGAAGGCGTGTTCGTGCGGGTGCTGGAGCAGGGCCCGTGGAGCGCTCCCCAGCGCCGCGGGCTGGCCGACGGATACCGCCCGCCAGCGCTGCCCTGAAAACACAAAGGGCCCGCCAAGGCGGGCCCTTTGTGGGGCGAGGGGGTGGCTGAAGAATCAGCTGCCGATGAGGCCGCCGTCGTTCTTGGTGATCACGATGGTGGCCGAGCGCGGACGCTGGCCCACGCCGTAGCCGACGCTGGCGGGCCAGTGGCTTTCGTACTTGGCCGGGTTGCCGATGTCGGCCATGTTCGTGTTTTCACCCGGGTGCTGGATGTTCACGAACAGGGCGCGGCCGTCGGGCGTTTCGGTGATGCCGGTGATCTCGGCGCCCTTGGGGCCGACCAGGAAACGCTTGAGCGTGGCCGGGGTCTGCGGCTTGCCGGCATGGGTGGTCACCGTGCGGTTGCCGTGGGTGAGGGTGCGCGTTCCGCCATCGCCCACGCGGCCCGGTACGGCGGCCAGCAGCATGCAGTTGGTCTTGTCGGTGTAAGCGCCGTCGTCGGTCTCGATCCAGCACAGGCCGGTGGCCTGGCTGAACACCAGCCCGTCGGGGGAGGACAGGTCGTTCGCGTCGCTCAGGTTCGACAGGTTGATGGTCGACTTGTCGGCGCCCGCCTCGGCGGCGAACAGGAAGATGTCCCACTTGAACGCGCTGGCGGCCGGCTGGGTTTCGGCCAGACGGATCACGTGGCCGTTGACGTTGCCCTTTTGCTCCTTGCCGTTCTTCAGATCGGTGTAGGAGCGCGGGTTGGCCGCATCGGTGGCGGCCGGGGTGCGGTTGCTGTTGTTGGTGAGGGTGATGTAGACCTCGCCGTTCTTCGGGTTCACGCCGGCCCATTCGGGGCGGTCCATCTTGGTGGCGCCCACGGCGTCGGCGGCCAGGCGCGTGAAGACGGCGATGTCGGCCGCGTTCTTGAACTCGAAGTACGAGCTGCCCGCGATGACCGGGTTGTCCATCGACAGTTCCAGCCATTCGCCCGAGCCGTCGTCCTTGAAGCGGGCGACATAGAGGGTGCCCTTGTCGAGGTACTTGTCGCCGGCGGCCAGGCGGTTGGCGGGTTCGGCATCGGCGGCGTCCCAGCGGGCGGCCGAGACGAACTTGTAGATGTATTCGCCCCGGGCGTCGTCGCCCATGTAGGCGACCACGGGCTGGCCGGCCACCGCGCGGGCGAAGGTGCAGTTTTCGTGGCCCAGGCGGCCCAGCGCGGTGCGCTTGCGCACGGCCTGCGTTTTGTCGTAGGGGTCGATTTCCACCACGTAGCCGAAGGTGTTCATCTCGTTGCGGAAGTCGTCCTTGGCGCTGGCGGCCAGGGCGCCGTTGTTCCAGCGTGCGTAGCGCTCGTCGCTGCCGCCGCTTTCCCAGCCGTGGCGGCTGGCCGCGCCGGCCTTGCGGCCGTAGCGCACCAGGGCCTGCACCTGCTTGTCCTTCTTGCGACGGTCATCGTCCTGTGCGTCGCGGAAGAAGTAGCCGAACCAGTTTTCTTCGCCCGACACGTAGGTGCCCCAGGGCGTCTTGCCGCTGCCGCAGTTGTTGAGCGTGCCGCGCGCCTTGGTGGCGGTGGGGTCGTAGCGGGTGACCAGGTGTTCGCTGCCACGGGCCGGGCCGTGGATCACGGCGTCGCTCATCGTGGTGACGCGGCGGTTGAACGGCGAAGCCTTCTGGTAGGCCCAGCGCTTGCCGTCGTTCTGCAGCTCCACGACCGACAGGCCGTGGATCATCAGTTCCTTGTCGATTTCCGAAGCCGGGCGCGGCAGGGTGGAGGCGCCGCCGTTGGCGTGCAGGAAGAAGGACGAGAGCTTCTGGTCGGTGGTTGCCTCGTGGTTCATGGCGATCACGCCACGGGCCGAAGCGGTGCGCGAGGGCTTGCCCTGGGCGTCCAGGCCGAACCACTCCATGCCGTCGTGGTGGTCGCCGGCGCGCTGGTCGAAAGCGGTGTCGCTGCCGTCGTTCTTGAAGTCCGGGGTGCTGGCCGACAGCGGATCGCCCAGGGCGTAGACGATGGTGGCGGTGTAGCCTTCCGGCACCACCACCATGTCGGCCATGCTCTTGGCCACGGGCTTGAAGCCGAGGCTGCCCAGCGGGCTGGCGACGGCGCCCTGGCCGGTGCTGGCGCAGGCGGTCAGGCCGGCCGCGCCCACCAGGCCGGCGCCGCCGAGGGCGCCCCGCAGCAGGCCGCGGCGCGACAGACGGGCCTGCACGATCTGGTCGATGTGCGGGTTGGGGGTGGTGTTGGAGTCTTCGTCGTTGAAGGGGTCCAGCGGACGGGACAGGTCGTGTGCCATCAATGTGCCTCGTGGGTTGGTCTGAAACCCTGGCAGCATCGGTCCTGCGTGTGAAACCTTTGTGACGGTTCGATGGCGCACCGGTGACGGGCGCCATCGCCCCCCGCACCCGTCAGGTGGCGGCGGTGTCGGCCGGTGTGTCGTCGGTCTGGAAGCTGTCGCGGTACGTGAAGTAGACCGAGGCGTGGAACAGCGAGGCCATCAGCAGCACCATGGGGTAGAGGATCACCCCCAGCAGTGCCGGGCCGAGCAGGGCGGCCATGAGGCTGAGCACAACGCTGCTGGCCATGAACATGAACACCCAGCCGGCCATGTAGGCCAGCATGGCGCCCTTGTTCGCCCAGCAGGCCATGACGCTGTAGAACAGGCTCTGGGCCGGGCCGATGCCGTGCCAGTGGGTCAGCGCCGGGGCATGCCAGAAAGCCATGCCGATGGGCAGGTACAGCAGCATGGCCAGCCACAGGCCGCCGCCCAGCAGCGCGTCACGGGCCAGCTCGGTCGGGTCGGCATCGGCCGGCGGCGGGGGCGCGCTGGCCGGGTCACCGCCCACCAGCGCGGCCAGCCCCAGCACCACGGTGACGGCCACGGCGTAGATCAGGCCCAGGGTCAGCAGCGTGCGGGTGCGCTGGCGGTCGGCCCGGAAACCGGTCAGCAGCAGGCTGGGCATGGGGAAGCGGCCGGCGTCGGCCTCGCGGGAGGCGGCCATGATGCCGAGCGTGGCCGCAGGCACCAGCACCAGGGCCACCACCGAGCCCACCACCGGCACCAGTGCCAGCACCGTCACCAGGGCCATGAACATGAAAAACAGGCCTGCCAGCGCCAGGGGCTGGCGCAGGAAGGTGCGGGTTCCGAGGCGGACCCAGGTGAAGCCGGTGCGGGCGGGAACGATGTGAAGCTTCATCGGCGCGAGAACAAACGCGAAAAGACAGGGGCGCGGCGCGCGGGCAGGGGGAGCGGCCGGTCAGGCCGGGACGGCGCAGGGCGCGCGCAGCAGGTCGAGCGCGTCCGCGCGGGCCAGCCGTTCGCGCAGCACGCGCTCGAAATGGCCCGGGTCGTGGGGTTGGAGCATCGAGGCTTCGCGCGGCAGGAACCAGTCCCACAGGCGCGAGAGCCAGAAGCGCAGCGCCCCGGCACGCAGCATGGCCGGCAGCAGCTCGCGCTCGGCGGCCGTGAGCGGGCGCACCGCTTCGTAGGCCGACAGGAAAGCCTGCGCCAGGTCGGCGCGGTGCCTGCCGTCGGTGGCATCGGCCGCGTGCACGACGCACCAGTCGTTCAGGCACACCGCCAGGTCGAACAGCCAGGTGTCCTGGCCGGCGAAATAGAAGTCGAAGAAGCCGGTCAGTGCTTCGCCTTCGAACATCACGTTGTCGCGGAACAGGTCGGCATGCACCGGGCCACGCGGCAGGGCGGCATAGGCCGGCAGGGCGGCGACGTGGTTCTGGTAGGCCAGTTCGGCGCGGATCAGCTCGTTCTGCGCCGGCGACAGGTGCGGCAGCACCACCGGCACGGTTTCGTTCCACCACGACAGGCCGCGCAGATTGGGCTGGCTGAGTGCGAAATCGCGTCCGGCCAGGTGCATGCGGGCCAGCGTGCCGCCCACGGCGGTGCAATGGCGCACGCCCGGGGTCAGTTCGCTGCGGCCTCGCAGCTTGGTCACCACGGCCGCCGGTTTGCCAGCCAGTGTGTGCAGGATCTCGCCCTGGCTGTCGGCGGCAGGCGCCGGCACCGGGATGCCCTTGCCTGCCAGGTGCTGCATCAGCCGCAGGTAATACGGCAACTGGTCGAAGCCCAGGCGTTCGAACACCGTCAGCACGTGCTCGTGCGTCTGGCCATCGTGCTCGCAGGTGGCGAAATAATTGGTGTTTTCGATGCCACCCTGGATGCCGCGCAGGCCGGTCAGCACGCCCAGGTCCAGGCGTTCGATCAGGGCCGCAGCTTCCGCGAACGGAACGTCGGTGTAGACGGCCATGGCCGTCAGAAGCTCATGATGCGCCAGCGGCTGCGCCCGGCGTTCGTGGCGCTGCCCGAGCCCACGTTTTCACCGCCGGAGACGGGGGCGACCTCGTAGCCCGCACCGCCGTTCTTGGGTTGCACGTTGATGCTGCGGGTTTCGCCGCCCACGCGCAGTTCCTCGATGCGGCTGCCCGCGTCTTCGTGCTGGATGCGCTCGATCAGCTGGTTGTTGCGGTCCGCCTCGATGCCCTGGGGCGCTTCGGCCGGGGGCGGCGTCTGGGCATGGGCCCCGAAGCTGAAAAGGCACAGGCCCAGCGACAGCAGGGCAGACGGAAGGAGGAGGTTTCGGGCGCGCATGAACCGGATTGTAGGCAAAGGGCCGCCACCTGGGGCGGGCTGTGCCTTGTGCCCCACAATTGCCGCATGTCCGACGCAAAACCTTCCCTGCTGCTGGTCGATGGCTCCAGCTACCTGTATCGCGCTTTCTTCGCCGGCGGCGACGCCATGAGCATCACCCTGCCCGATGGCACGGTGCAGAAAACCGGTGCCATCCGCATCATCATCAACATGATGCAGAAGCTGCTGAACGACTTTCCGGCGACCTACGCAGCCTGCGTGTTCGATGCGAAGGGACCGACCTTCCGCGACGCCCTCTACCCCGACTACAAGGCCCAGCGCAGCCCCATGCCCGACGATCTGCGCAGCCAGATCGCGCCCATCCACGAAGTGGTGCGCCTCTCGGGTTGGCCGGTGCTGGACGTGCCCGGCGTGGAGGCCGACGACGTGATCGGCACGCTGGCCGTGGCCGCGGCCAACCAGGGGCTGGACGTGCTCATCAGCAGCGGCGACAAGGACCTGGCGCAACTGGTCAATCCACACATCACCATCCTGGACACCATGAGCGGCAAGCTGCGCGATCTGGCCGGGGTGGAGGCCGAGTTCGGTGTGCCGGCGCGCCTGATGCTGGACTACCAGATGCTGGTGGGCGACCAGGTCGACAACGTGCCGGGCGTCAACAAGGTCGGCCCCAAGACGGCGGTGAAGCTGCTGCAGGAATACGGCTCGATCGACAACCTCATCGCCCAGGCCGACCAGGTCAAGGGCGCCGTGGGCGAGAACCTGCGCCAGGCGCTGGACTGGCTGCCCATCGGCCGGCAGTTGCTGACCATCAAGACCGACTGCGACCTGAACGGCTGGGTGCCCGGCCTGCCGTCGCTGGACGCCATCCGCATGGGCGAACCGCAGAAAGAGCCGCTGCGCCGCTTCTACGAAACCTATGGCTTCAAGGGCCTGGCCAAGGCGCTGGGTGGCGGGGAGGCGCCCGCCGCGCCGGCCCCGGCGCCCGGTGCCAGCGACGACCTGTTTGCCGAGCCGACCGCGGCCGTGCCGGCTGCCAGCACGCTGGCCTACGACACGGTGCTGGCCTGGGACGCTTTCGACGCCTGGCTGGCGAAGCTGGCGGCGGCCGAGCTCACCGCCATCGACACCGAAACCACCTCGCTCGATGAAATGGTGGCGCAGATCGTGGGCATCAGCTTCAGCGTGACGCCGGGCGAAGCTGCCTACATCCCGCTCGCGCACGCCGGGCCGGACGCGCCGGAGCAACTGCCGCTGGACGACGTGCTCGCCAAACTCAAGCCCTGGCTGGAAGACCCGACCAGGCACAAGCTCGGCCAGCACATCAAGTACGACCGCCACGTGTTCGCCAACCACGGCATCGAGGTGCAGGGGTATGTGCACGACACCATGCTGCAGAGCTATGTGCTGGAAGTGCACAAGCCGCACGGCCTGGCCAGCCTGGCCGAACGCCACCTGGGCCGCAGCGGCATCAACTACGAAGACCTGTGCGGCAAGGGCGCGCACCAGATTCCGTTCGCGCAGGTGGACGTGGCCAAGGCGGCCGAGTATTCGTGCGAAGACAGCGACATGACGCTGGACGTGCACCGCACGCTGTGGCCGCAGATCGAAGCCGACGCCAAGCTGAAGTTCATCTACGAGCTGGAGATCGCCAGCAGCGAGACGCTGTACCGCATCGAACGCAACGGCGTGTTGATCGACGCGCCCACGCTGGCCAAACAGAGCCACGAGCTGGGCCAGCGCATCTTTGCGCTGGAGCAGGAGGCGTATGAGATCGCCGGCCAGCCGTTCAATCTGAGCAGCCCCAAGCAACTCGGCGAAATTTTCTTCGACAAACTGGGCCTGCCCGTCATCAAGAAAACCGCCACCGGCGCCCGCAGCACCGACGAAGAGGTGCTGGAAAAACTGGCCGAGGACTACCCGCTGCCGGCCAAGATTCTGGAACACCGTTCGCTGAGCAAGCTCAAGGGCACCTACACCGACAAGCTGGCCCAGCTCGCGCTGCCCCGTACTGGCCGCGTGCACACCCACTACGCGCAGGCGGTGGCCGTGACCGGGCGCCTGTCGAGCAACGACCCCAACCTGCAGAACATCCCCATCCGCACCGCCGAAGGCCGCAAGGTGCGCGAGGCTTTCGTGGCCGCGCCGGGCCACGTGATCGCCAGCGCCGACTACTCGCAGATCGAGCTGCGCATCATGGCCCACCTGAGCGACGACCACGCCCTGCTCAAGGCCTTCCAGGAAGGGCAGGACGTGCACCGCGCCACCGCGGCCGAGGTGTTCGGCATCACGCCGGCCGAGGTCAGCAGCGAGCAGCGCCGCTACGCCAAGACCATCAACTTCGGTCTGATCTACGGCATGGGCACCTTCGGTCTGGCCAAGTCGCTGGGCATCGAGAACGCGGCCGCCAAGACCTACATCGACCGCTACTTCGCGCGCTTTGCCGGCGTCAAGCAGTACATGGACGACACCCGTGCGCTGGCCAAAGAGCAGGGCTATGTGGAGACCGTGTTCGGCCGCAAGCTGGTGCTGCCCGACATCAAGAACGCCAAAGGCGCCAAGCAGGCCGCGCTGGAACGCCAGGCCATCAATGCGCCCATGCAGGGCACGGCAGCCGATCTCATCAAGCTGGCCATGGTGGCCGTGCAGAAAGCGCTGGACGACCAGGGCAAGGGCACCCGGATGATCATGCAGGTGCACGACGAACTGGTGTTCGAGGTGCCCGAATCGGAAGTGGACTGGGTGCGCAGCGAAATCCCGCGCCTGATGGCGGGCGTCGCGCAACTCAAGGTGCCGCTGCTGGCCGAGGTGGGCGTGGGGCCGAACTGGGAGCAGGCGCACTGAACGGGGACCACACGATCTAACAGTGCAAACGCGAGAACAGGTGACCCACGAGTCACCACCGCAAAAAAAGGGGGGGGACAATGTCAAAAACTGAACGCCTTCATCAGCTTTCCAAAACCCTGCGGCAGCGGAGGCGCGTCACGCTGGCGGAACTGATGCAGACGCTGCAGGTCTCGCGCGCCACCCTGATGCGCGATCTGGATTGGTTGCGGGTGGAACTGGGGCACCCGATCCACTGGGACCACGAAGCGCGTTGTTATGTGTGGCGTGAATCCGAGTTGGCGGGTGAGCAGCCCGAGGAGATGGCCGGCCTGTGGCTCAGACCGTCCGAAGTGCTGGCGCTGGTGACGCTGGACCAGTTGCTGCGCGACATCCAGCCCGGCGACCTGCTGCGCGGACACCTGCAGCCGCTGGAAAACCGGCTGACCAAGATGCTCAAGCAGTCGGGCCTGGACCGATCCGCCCAAAGCCTGCTCGGGCGGCGCGTTCGCGTCATCGGCCTGTGGCAGCGGCGCGTGCCGCCGCAGTGCTTCGAGACCGTCGGGCTGGCGCTCACCCAGCGCCTGCGCCTGCGTATTCACTACCAGGCGCGCGGCTCCGGCCAGAGCAGCGAACGCAGCGTCTCGCCCCAGCGCCTGATCCACTACCGCAGCAACTGGCTGCTGGACGCGTGGTGCCACGAGCGCGACGAACTGCGCAGCTTCAGCCTGGACAACATCAGCCAGCCGCAGATCGAAGACACGCCGGCCATCGACCTGCCCGAAGACGAGCTGGACCAGACGCTGGGCAACGGCTACGGCATCTTCAGCGGCAAGGAAGTGCAATGGGCCACGCTGCGCTTTTCGCCCGAGCGCGCCCGCTGGGTCGCAGCGGAGCAGTGGCACCCGGCGCAGAAAGGCGAATGGGACAGCGAAGGCCACTGGCTGCTGCAGATCCCCTACATCGACGACCGCGAACTGGTGATGGACATCCTGCGGCACACGCCGGAGGTGGAGGTGCTGGCGCCTGCGGCGTTGCGCGAGCGGGTGCTGCAGAGGATGCGGGACGGGGTGGCTCGGTGGGGTGTCTCATGAATTGAGACCGTCGTCTGCTCAAAATCACTGCTCGCAGGCGTCACGACACGAAATCGAAACTGGGCAAACGGGAACACGCACATGGCGGCGCAGGATGCATTCAGTCAGGACTGGGCTCACTCCCCACCAGAGGGCAGCGGGAAAGACCCGCATTGGCTTGACGAGCATCTTCTGTCTGTGGGGCGTCTGGCTGCCGACTTCGCGCCCGAGCGTGCCCAAGCTGTCGCCCGACTGGCGGGCCTATGGCATGACCTGGGCAAACGCCGTCCTGGTTTTCAGGCATACATCCAGCGAACGGGCATCGTCGATGCTCACATCGAGCGTCTGGCTGACAAAGACAAGACCCACTCGGCTGCTGGAGCGCTTTGGGCCGTTCAACACCTTGAGCAGAGCCATGGACCACAAGGGAAGATTCTGGGTCGACTGCTTCAATACGTGATCGCGGGCCACCACGCAGGGCTCGATAACTGGGAAGGCGGCCAAGGGCTGGGTCTTTCCGCCCGCTTGGAGGGTCAAGATGCTCAGCGTGAGTTGTCAGAAGCCCTGGCGCGCCCGCAGGCCGACGACATTCTCAAAGCCATTCTGGCGGGCATCGACCTCAACAGCGTGGGTATCTGCAATGAGCACCAGAAGCTCAACCCTGGCCGCTTTGCTTTGTGGGTCAGGATGGTGTTTTCAGCGCTGGTGGACGCTGACTTTCTGGACACCGAGGTCTACATGGACGGCCGCAAAGCAGAAGCGCGCCGAGGCGAATGCGATCTTCGGCCGTTCCGGGATGAGCTGAATGCCTACCTCGCTGCCTTTGGGGAACCCAAGACGGCGGTCAACCGCATTCGAGCCGAAGTGCTGGCGCAATGCCACTCCAAAGCCAGTCAGCCTCCCGGGGTCTTCAGTCTCACGGTCCCCACCGGGGGCGGCAAGACTCTGTCGAGCTTGGCTTTCGCTTTGGATCATGCGGTCAAGCACGGTAAGCGGCGCATCGTCTACGCCATCCCATACACCAGCATCATCGAGCAGACCGCTGACGTGTTTCGCGAGGTCTTCAAGGCGTTGGGCGAAGACGCCGTGATCGAGCACCACAGCAATGCGGAGTCCAACCCAGAAGAAGAAACCACGCGTTCCCGACTGGCCTGCGAGAACTGGGACGCTCCGCTGATCGTCACCACCAACGTGCAGTTGTTCGAAAGCCTGTTTGCGCGGAAGACCTCGCGGTGTCGCAAGCTGCACAGTCTGGTCAACAGCGTGATCGTGCTGGACGAAGCGCAGTTGCTGCCGGTGGAGTTTTTGCAGCCCGTGGTGGATGTGTTGCGTTACCTCGTGCAGGACTTTGGCGTGACCGTGTTGCTGTGCACCGCTACCCAGCCTGCTCTCAACACACCGCCCAGCGTCGATCCCCAACGAGGCTTGAGGCGTTCCCTCGGCCCGGTAGCAGAGATCATCGACGACGTGCCTGGCTTGTACCGCGTGCTGGAGCGGGTTTGTGTGCACCTGCCTCCAAGTCTGGAAACCCCGCGCAGTTGGCCAGAACTCGCGGACGAAATCGCCAATCACGATGCCGCGCTCACCATCGTCAGCCGACGCGCCGATGCGGCTGAGCTGTTCCGTTTGATCAAGGCGCGCGCCGATGGCGCGCGGTGTTGGCACCTGTCAGCACTCATGTGCGCGCAGCACCGCAGCGACACCATCGCCGAGATCAAGAGCGCGCTGAAGGCGCGCCGGGAAGCACTGGCCGCAGGGCAACAACCAGTTCCCATTCATGTGGTGTCCACCCAGTTGGTTGAAGCTGGTGTCGATTTGGATTTCCCGGTGGTCTATCGAGCTTTGGCTGGGTTGGACTCCATCGCGCAGGCGGCGGGGCGGTGCAACCGCGAAGGCAAGTTGCCCGAGCCGGGGGCTGTGCATGTGTTCGTGCCCCCGACCAAAGCACCTCCGGGGTTGCTGACCTTGGCGCGAGACACCTGCAAGGCGGTATGGCGCGGTTTACCGGCAGATCCTTTTGCGTTGCCGCTGATCGACCTGTACTTCAAACGCCTGTATCACGATGCACCGTCTACGGACAAAGCACGCATTTGCGATCTGCTCAAGCTGGAGCCTGACCTGAAGGCGATGAGCCTGCCCGTTCAGTTTCGGGCTGCAGCCGATGCGTTCAAGCTCATTGACGAGAAAGACAGCGCCACGGTGCTGGTTCGCTACAGCAGTTCCAGCGCCCGCGACGATGTGGGTGCATTGATTGGCCTGCTGGAACGCGATGGCCCGGCCCGCTGGTTGATGCGCAAGTTGCAACGCTACGGCGTCACGATCTACCAGCACCAGGTGCGGCGTTTGGTGGACATGGGCGACATCGTGGAGGTGGCAACCTGCCCGGGCTTGTATGTGCAGCGCGAAGGATGGGAGGGGTTTTACGACCCGGTGATGGGTGCGAAGGTGGACTCGGCACCAGGAGACCCAAGTGCCTATGTGTCATAGGGGGTGGGGCTTTTGGCCCCACCCGTTCGACCTGCTCTTGGCAAGGACGCCTCTTGGTTTCAATCCGCACTGGTGACAGTGAGTGAAGAAAGTATAACAAACAAGGCAATGACGCTTCTTGGAAGTGATATGTTAGAGTGGCGCTCAGGTTTTGTATCTGAGGGGCCCCTATGCCGCCAAGAGTCAACTGGAAAGGTGTTTTTCGTGAACTGCGACTGCTGGCCACGCAGTTGCAGCCGGCGCGGTTCTTCGCTTTGTACGTGCTTCTTTTCATCATCGTGGCCGCCTATGTGGTTGGCTACATCGCAGACAAACTGGGGAGGATCCAATGAAACCGTTTTGCATTGAAGTTCGGGGCGACTACGCCTGTTTCACCCGGCCAGAGATGAAAGTTGAGCGGGTGTCTTACGACCTGATCACGCCGTCCGCAGCACGGGCGGTGTTCGAGGCCATTCTGTGGAAGCCCGCCATCCGATGGCGAATCACTCGGATCGAAGTGCTCCAGCCGGTGCGCTGGACCAGCGTGCGGCGCAATGAAGTGGGTGCGGTGACCTCTTCCCGCAACGCGCTCACCGCCATGAACGAAGGCCATGGTGAGCTGGCGCTCTACATTGAAGAAGAGCGCCAGCAACGCGCCAGTCTGCTTTTGCGCGATGTGGCCTACCGGCTGCACGCTGACATGGAGATGGTGGGGGACGATGCTCGCGCCAACCCCAACAAGTACATCGCCATGTTCAATCGCCGCGCTGAGGCGGGGCAGTGCGTGAATCAGCCCTATCTGGGCTGCCGTGAGTTTGCTGCCGCATTTCGGGCTGTCGAGCTGGTGGCAGATGGCCGGGGTGGCTGGCGCGTTGGACCGGATGAGCCGAGTGCATTGGACGACTGGTCGCCCGATCTGGGCTGGATGCTCTACGACATGGATTTCGCAGCCGGCCCTACACCCCAACCACGCTTTTTTCGTGCTCAGGTGCAAAGGGGTGTTCTTGACCTGAATCGTGTGGAGGTACGGGGATGATCCTGCAAGCCCTCTATGACTACTACCTGCGTCGCCAAGCCGACGTAGATCCTGCTCGCCGGTTGCCCGCGTATGGACTGGAGCAGAAGGAAATTGGCTTCATTCTCGAAGTGGACGAAAGTGGCCAGCTTCACGCGATCATCGACGCGCGTCAGATGTCTGGGAAAAAGAAGATCGGCACAAGCTACTTGGTGCCCAAGGGTGTCAAGAAGACCTCGGGCATAGCAGCCAACCTGCTGTGGGACAACGCCGAATACGTTCTTGCGCTTCCTGACGCTAAGAAGATGGAGTTGGCTCGCTCCAAAGGCGGTGCCGATGAGTACCTGGCCCGTCTCGTTGAAATGCAGCAGGCATTTCGAGACCGCATTTCGACACTTCCAGAGCGTGCTCAGAGCGATGCCGGGCTGCGTGGTGTGTTGGCCTTCCTGGATGCGAACCCGGCCGAACAGCTGACGCTATTTGCTGCCCATGCCGAGATTTCGGCGTCGAATCCTGTCTTGACGTTCCGGCTGGTTGATGACACGGCACTGGTATGTCAAAGACCGGGCGTTGCGCCTCATTTGGTTGCTGATGCACCAGCGTGGGAGGCAACCGAAGAGCGTGACGGTGCGAAGGCCATGTGCCTGATCACGGGCGATACCTTGCCAGTGGAGCGGTTACACACTGCGATCAAAGGCGTGTGGGGTGCACAGACATCCGGTGCCAACATCGTTTCTTTCAATCTGGATGCGTTCAATTCCTACGGCAAGAACCAGGGCGCGAACGCTCCAGTCAGCCAAGCAGCAGCCTTTGCTTACACCACAGCGCTGAACGCTTTGTTGGTGCGGGACTCCGATCAGCGCGTTCAGATTGGTGATGCCTCTACCGTCTTCTGGGCTCAGAAGCCCGACGCCCTGGAGCATGAGTTGGCTGCCTTGCTCGGCGGAGGTGACAACCCGGACGCGCACACCCAACAGGTCAAAGCCTTGTTTGATTCCGTTCACAGCGGTGGCTTCACGGGTGCGCGAGGAGACAACGCGTTCTATGTGTTGGGCTTGGCTCCAAATGCGGCGCGCATCTCGGTGCGGTTCTGGCACGCAGCTCCACTGCACGTCATCGCAGAGCGCATCGCGGCATGGTTTGATGACCTTTCACTGGTGCGTGGGCCGAACGATCCGGAGTTTCCGAGCCTCTTTCGCCTGCTCACTGCCGTGGCCTTGCAAGGCAAGGCCGACAACATCCCCCCCAGCTTGGGTGGCGATCTGATTCGCAGCATCTTCACCGGCGCGCCGTATCCCACGACTTGGCTTAACGCCGCCGTCCAACGCTGCCGCGCAGAACAGCAGGTCACGTACATGCGCGCGGCGGCCATCAAGGCTTACCTCAACCGTTCCCTCACCACATCTGATTCACAACCCAGGGAGATTCAACCCATGCTCGACATCGAAAGTCTGTCCACGGCGTACCGCTTGGGTCGCCTGTTTGCCACGCTGGAGAAGATCCAGGAAGAAGCCAGTCCTGGTCTGAACGCAACGATTCGAGAGCGTTACTACGGCGCCGCATCCAGCACACCCGTGGCGGTGTTCACCACGCTGATGCGTTTGAAGAATCACCACCTTGCCAAGTTTCAGAGCAAAGGGCGGGCGGTGAACTTCGAGAAGTTGCTTGCGGAAATCATGTCGGGTATTTCGGACTTCCCCGTGCACATGAACCTGCCGGACCAGGGCCGTTTCGCCATCGGCTACTACCACCAGCGACAAGACTTTTTCACGAAGCGTGAATCGGCAGAAACCGAAAGCACTGCGCAGACCGAAACCGCTCACTGAACCCACCCCAGGAGGAAACTGAAATGAACTTGACCAATCGCTACGACTTCGTATTGCTGTTCGACGTGAAAGACGGCAACCCCAATGGAGACCCGGATGCAGGCAATCTGCCGCGTCTGGACGCGGAGACGGGACACGGCCTGATGACCGACGTGGCGCTCAAGCGCAAGGTGCGCAACTTCGTCGCGCTGACCCAGGATCAGACCGAAAAGGCGCCGGAAGCCGGGGAGAAGCGTTTCGAGATCTATGTCCGAGAGAAGGCCATCCTGAACCTCCAGCACCAGCGCGCCTACTCGGCACTCAAGCTGGATGCGCCGGCGGATGAGGTCGCAGAAGCCGCTGAGGGTGAAGACAAGAAGGCTAAGAAAGGCGGCAAGGAAAAGCGCAAAGGAAGCGCCAGCGATGTGGACCTGGCCCGCAAGTGGATGTGCCAGAACTTCTTCGACGTTCGCACGTTCGGTGCGGTGATGTCCACCGGCACCAATGCCGGGCAGGTTCGGGGCCCTGTGCAACTGACGTTTGCCCGCTCGATCGATCCCATCGTCGCACTGGAGCATTCCATCACCCGCATGGCCGTAGCCACCGAAGCGGAGGCCGAGAAGCAGCAGGGTGACAACCGCACCATGGGCCGCAAGCACACCGTGCCGTATGGCCTGTACATGGCGCATGGTTTTGTGTCGTCCTTCCTGGCCAAGCAGACCGGATTCGACGAGGACGACCTGGAGTTGTTGTGGCAGTCGCTGGAACACATGTTCGAGCACGACCGATCAGCGGCACGCGGTGAGATGTCGACTCGCGGGCTCTACGTTTTCAAGCACGATAGCGAGCTGGGCAATGCACATGCCCACAAACTGTTCGAGCGCATCAAAGTCAAGAAGACGGCGGATGTGCCTCGCGGCTTCTCGGACTATGGGGTTGAAGTGGATGAGTCGGATATGCCCGCTGGGGTGACTTTGCTCCGCAAGGTGTGAGCGAAGAAGACCCCATCCCCCTGTCAGCCCTGCAGCACTGGGCGTACTGCCCCCGTCAGTGCGGCCTGATCCATCTGGATCAGGCCTTTGACGAGAACGTCCACACCCTGCGGGGGCAGGCTGTGCACAAGCGGGTGGATCAACCGGGTGTTGAGACCGCCAAGGGCGTGCGGGTGGAGCACGCACTGCCTTTGTGGCACGACGGCCTGGGCATGCTCGGCAAGGCCGATGCGGTGGAGTTCGACAAGGCGGGGCGCCCCTACCCGGTGGAATACAAACACGGTAGCCGGCACAAGGCGGCGGACATCGCGGCGTGCGACGACCTTCAGCTCGCGGCGCAGGCCATGTGTCTGGAGACGATGACGGGTTTCACCATTCCCGAAGGAGCCATCTACTACGCCAGTTCCAAGCGCCGCCGGGTGGTGGCTCTGGATGCCGCGTTGCGCGCCCAGGTGGAGTCGGTGGTTGGCGAGGTGCGGCGCATGTTGGGCGCTCAGCGTCTGCCGCCACCCTTGAGCGGTGAGACGGCGGTGCAGCGCTGCAAGGGGTGCTCTCTGCGTGACCGTTGTCAGCCGCAAGCGGGCGCCGCCGCGTTGCGCCGTGCGGCCCTGGGCTTGTTCGATCCGGACGTTGATCTGGGACCAGAAGGGTAGGCGGTCCGCATGCACTTGCTCAACACCTTGTATGTCAACACGCAGGACAGCTACCTGCGGTTGGACAACGACACGCTGCGGGTGCTGGTGGATGACGAGACGCGCTTGCGTGTGCCCTTGCATCACCTGCAGTCGGTGGTGTGTTTTGGCCGGGTGGGGGTTTCCTTGCCGCTGATGCACCGCTTGGCCGAGGAGGGCATGGCCCTGGTGCTGCTGGACGAAAACGGGCGCTTCAAGGCGCGGTTGGAGGGGCCGACGTCTGGCAATGTCTTGCTGCGCCGTGCTCAGCACACCCAGTCGATGGACGCTGCGTTTGCACTCGGCATTGCGCGCGCCTGTGTGGCGGGCAAGGTGCGCAATGCCCGGCAGGTGTTGCTGCGGGGCGCGCGAGACAGTCGCAGCGAGGCCGACGCGGCGGCACTGACGCGTGGCGCGCAAGACTTGGCCGCCACGCTGCGTGCTTTGCCTGATGCGGGTGACCTGGATGTGCTGCGTGGCCTGGAAGGCGAGGCCGCGCGACAGTACTTTGACCGGCAGCCCTTGTTGGTCAAGGCGGATTTGCGTTCGGTGTTCTCCATGGACGGGCGAACTCGACGGCCGCCTCGTGATCGCATGAACGCGTTGTTGTCCTTTCTGTATTCCATGTGGATGAACGATTGCCGCAGCGCGCTGGAGTCCGTTGGGTTGGACCCGCAGGTGGGGTTTCTTCATGTGCTGCGCCCCGGTCGGGCAGCGCTGGCGCTGGACCTGATGGAGGAGTTCCGTTCGTTCGCGGATCGTCTTGCGTTGTCGCTGGTCAACCGCCATCAGGTTCAGGAGGACGATTTCATCGTGAGCACCGGAGGCGGGGTTTCTTTGAAGCCGGACGCGCGAAAGGCGGTTGTGGTGGCTTTTCAGGAGCGCAAGCAGGAGGAGGTTCAACACCCGGTGTTGAAGCAGACGCTGCCGCTTGGTCTGGTGCCCTTGGTGCAGGCGCGACTGATGGCGCGGGCGATCCGTCAGGAGAGTGACGAGTCCGGGCTGGTCACAGGGTATCTGCCTTTTCTGGTGCGGTGAGGTGTCGGCGTGCTGGTGATCGTTTGTTATGACGTGAGCACAGAGACCGCCGCTGGCCGGCGCCGATTGAGGCGTGTGGCCAAAGTCTGCGAGAGCACGGGGCAGCGGGTCCAAAAGTCTGTGTTCGAGTGCCGGGTCGAGCTGTCTGGTTTCGAAGAGCTGGAGCGAAAGCTGCTGGCCGAGATCGAACCGACGCAGGACTGCTTGCGGCTGTACCGCGTCCCGGATGTTCGCGGCGCCGAGGTGCGCGAACACGGGCATTTCAAAGCGGTGGATTTCGACGGTCCGCTCGTGCTTTGAGTTGGTGATGGCCGTGTCGGCGGCTTATCATGACTGCGCGAACCTGAAGTGCCGGACGGTGCCTTGGAAGGTTCGCGCACCTCGTATTCCATTGATTTCTTGAATGTTTTCCTCACTTGCTGTTTTGGGCGAAGCGATTTTTCAGCGTTGCCGCTTGCGGTTCGCGCAGAGTCTGAAAAATGTGGTGATGGATCAAGTTGATGGATGCGAAGTGCTCGCCCGTCAGCAATGACGGGCGTGGATTGAAACCTCGCCCAAGTGCAGGCCCTCATGGCCAGCCTCGACGCTCGCCCGTCAGCAATGACGGGCGTGGATTGAAACCACCAGGCGCGCATCGCCGTCGCGCAGATCCTGCGCTCGCCCGTCAGCAATGACGGGCGTGGATTGAAACATCGCCAGGTGCCCCAGCTGTGGGACGCAGCCACCGGCTCGCCCGTCAGCAATGACGGGCGTGGATTGAAACAATGCTGTTCTGGTCGGCCATGGCGGTAGGTGCGGTGGCTCGCCCGTCAGCAATGACGGGCGTGGATTGAAACTCCTGTGGTGCGGGGTTGGGGATTGGGGTGGTCAGGCGCGCTCGCCCGTCAGCAATGACGGGCGTGGATTGAAACTACATGAACCGCGATGCCATGGACGGTTTCGATCGCTCGCCCGTCAGCAATGACGGGCGTGGATTGAAACTCGTGATACCACTCCAGCGCGTCCAGGCCCTCATTGCTCGCCCGTCAGCAATGACGGGCGTGGATTGAAACGAGCGCAAGGGTGTGCGTGAGAATCTGGACGCCGGCGCTCGCCCGTCAGCAATGACGGGCGTGGATTGAAACAGGCGTGAGGCCGCGGGCGGCTTCGGCGGCGAGCGCTCGCCCGTCAGCAATGACGGGCGTGGATTGAAACGTGTCGAGGAAGTCCTGCACCATCGCCGGCGTCACGCTCGCCCGTCAGCAATGACGGGCGTGGATTGAAACCCGCAACGCTCGGGCGACTGAGCGAACCGCCGGCGCTCGCCCGTCAGCAATGACGGGCGTGGATTGAAACGCACGCAATGGCGACGTGTGCCACGGCCCCGGGCGCTCGCCCGTCAGCAATGACGGGCGTGGATTGAAACCGCCCCGAGCAGATCAAGAGCGCCACCGGCAACAGCTCGCCCGTCAGCAATGACGGGCGTGGATTGAAACGCGCTATCTCGAAGTCACCGAAACCGTAACGCTGGCTCGCCCGTCAGCAATGACGGGCGTGGATTGAAACCACGCTGTAGCGTGGGTAGTAGCGCAGGCGGTCGCCGCTCGCCCGTCAGCAATGACGGGCGTGGATTGAAACGATGCGCGTGTTCCCGATCATGGCCGGCTATGCCGACGCTCGCCCGTCAGCAATGACGGGCGTGGATTGAAACGAGAAGCTGCGCACGGAGGTGCTTCAGACCCGGAGCTCGCCCGTCAGCAATGACGGGCGTGGATTGAAACCCGCTGTGCTGGAAATACTGAGCCCGGGGCACACCGCTCGCCCGTCAGCAATGACGGGCGTGGATTGAAACTTCGGGAAGCGGTGCGGCTTGTCGATGATGCGTTCCCAGCTCGCCCGTCAGCAATGACGGGCGTGGATTGAAACAAGGAGCTGAACAAGGTTGCATCCGGAATGTCGAGCTCGCCCGTCAGCAATGACGGGCGTGGATTGAAACATCTCGTCCACCGTGGCCGAGCCCGACCCTAACAAGCTCGCCCGTCAGCAATGACGGGCGTGGATTGAAACTACATGCCTGTCGGCGCCATCACCTGGCTCTCGCTGCTCGCCCGTCAGCAATGACGGGCGTGGATTGAAACAACATCACCTCCATTGCCGCGGCCGGGCGGACCAACGCTCGCCCGTCAGCAATGACGGGCGTGGATTGAAACGCCCAGTTGCGCCATCGTCGATGAGTACCATGAGCGCTCGCCCGTCAGCAATGACGGGCGTGGATTGAAACAATGTGCCCGACGAGCTGCTCTCGCAGTTGCAGGGGCTCGCCCGTCAGCAATGACGGGCGTGGATTGAAACCCGACGCTGGGCCGCGCGCTGAACTGGCAGGAGCGGCTCGCCCGTCAGCAATGACGGGCGTGGATTGAAACTGACCATCGTGCACCCGAACTACGCTCCGCGTGAAGCTCGCCCGTCAGCAATGACGGGCGTGGATTGAAACACGCTGCCCAAGGCCGAAAAAGCCATCCTGGCCCTGCTCGCCCGTCAGCAATGACGGGCGTGGATTGAAACTTCGGCGACGACGGCGACGTGTTCCACGAGATCAGCGCTCGCCCGTCAGCAATGACGGGCGTGGATTGAAACACGCTGCCCAAGGCCGAAAAAGCCATCCTGGCCCTGGCTCGCCCGTCAGCAATGACGGGCGTGGATTGAAACCTCAAGCGGATCGCCCGCTGATGGAACAGTGGCAGTGCTCGCCCGTCAGCAATGACGGGCGTGGATTGAAACTTGTCCCAGAACTTGTATTCAATGCGCCCGTACTGGCTCGCCCGTCAGCAATGACGGGCGTGGATTGAAACCAACGTATTGGCCAGCGCGTCGAGCTCGCGCGCCAGGCTCGCCCGTCAGCAATGACGGGCGTGGATTGAAACCACCCAGCGTCCCACAGCAGGCGCCGGCTGCGCACGGCTCGCCCGTCAGCAATGACGGGCGTGGATTGAAACAAAACAGGGTGGCTTGACGCCGGTCGGGCGGTGCGGCTCGCCCGTCAGCAATGACGGGCGTGGATTGAAACTCGCGGAACTCATCGGTGCCGCGAAAATAGATCAGGGCTCGCCCGTCAGCAATGACGGGCGTGGATTGAAACCAGGTCGACAAGGCCGGCTCCGTCAACACCGCCCGGGCTCGCCCGTCAGCAATGACGGGCGTGGATTGAAACCGCTCGGCGGTGCCACCCACGCCCTGGTGCAGCTGGCTCGCCCGTCAGCAATGACGGGCGTGGATTGAAACACGCTCATCGTGCAGAACCAGCAGGGCGAGCGCACGGCTCGCCCGTCAGCAATGACGGGCGTGGATTGAAACGCCGACGCAGAGCGCACACCCGCCCAGCTGCGCGAGGGCTCGCCCGTCAGCAATGACGGGCGTGGATTGAAACCGCCGCGTGCAGGCCGCCAAGCAGGCCGCCACCGCAGGGCTCGCCCGTCAGCAATGACGGGCGTGGATTGAAACCAGAGGAAGGTGATCAGGGTGGACTTGCCGGCGTGGCTCGCCCGTCAGCAATGACGGGCGTGGATTGAAACTACGGCCTTACCATCGTTGGCCGCAACCTCTCAAGGCTCGCCCGTCAGCAATGACGGGCGTGGATTGAAACCTGAGTTCGTCGCCCGGTGAACGGGAGCGCAGAGCGGGCTCGCACGTCAGGAATGACTGCGTGGATCGAAAGCTTGAGATTGGTTTGACTTTTGTTGAGTTGTAGCCCTTTTTGTGTTGCGGGAGACAGCATTTGGAATGGCATGCCGCTGGGATAAATGCAGCACGTCCAAAAGTCATACCGCGCTCTTCAATGGGGTCACCAAGAATAAGCACAACCATTTCGTTCATCGTCTGCGTGGGTGAACTTTCAGGTTTCAAATTGGATCACCACAGCTTTCCCACCCCCAAACAGGAGATGACCACCATGCTCAACGAATCGCAGACTCAGGACCTTTCCGCTCTGCTGCCCGGCCAGTCGACCGAGGCCGGTCCCACCCGCCGCACCGCGCTCAAGGCCGCGCTGGGCGTGGGTTATGCGGCCTCCACGTTGCCGACGCTGGCGCAGACGGCGATCAAGACCCCGGCCGACGGCCTCACGGTCGGCGAGGTGATGATCGACGTGAACGGCTTTTCCATGCCGGCCTACCGCGCCGCGCCGGCGGGCAAGACCGGGTTGCCGGTGGTGCTGGTGTTGTCCGAGATCTTCGGGGTGCACGAATACATCGCCGACACCGCGCGCCGTTTCGCCCGGGCCGGCTATCTGGCCATTGCGCCGGAGCTGTTCGTGCGCCAGGGCGACGCGCAGGGGTATGGCGAGATGGCCAAGCTCATCGCCGAGGTGATCTCCAAGGTGCCCGACGCGCAGGTGCTCGGCGATCTGGACGCCACCGTGAAATGGGCGGCGGCCCATGGCGGCGACACCCGGAAGCTGGGTGTGACGGGCTTCTGCTGGGGGGGGCGTCAGACGTGGCTGTACGCGGCCCACAACCCGGCGGTGAAGGCCGGCGTGGCCTGGTATGGCCGCCTGGTGGGGGCACAGAACGACCTGACGCCGCGCAACCCCATCGACGTGGCGGCGCAGCTCCATGGCCCGGTGCTGGGCCTCTACGGCGAGGCCGACACCGGCATTCCGCTGGACTCCGTTGATAAGATGAAGGCTGCGCTGGCGGCCGGCAATGCGGCGGCCAAGGCGTCGACCTTTGTGGTGTACCCCGAGGCGCCCCATGCCTTCCACGCGGACTACCGGCCGAGCTACCGACAGGCTGCCGCCGAAGACGGCTGGAAGCGTGCACTGGCCTGGTTCCAGCAGCACGGCGTGGCCTGAACCGGGCCGGAACCTCTCTGTCACAGGGCCGCGGGAGCGGCCCTTTTTTTGTGGATGGAAACAACAAGATGACCCTGTTTGCGATCCTGCTGGGCACGGTGGCCGCCGGCGTTGGCAGTGTGTGGCTGGCGGCGGTGCTGGGGTTCGCGATGCTGGCGCGCTTCACCCAGCACATGCTCAGCCTGGCGGCGGGGGCCTTGATGGCCACGGCATTCATGCACCTGCTGCCCGAGGCGTTCGAGAGCGCGGCGGGTGCGCACGAGCTGTTCGCGCTGTTGCTGGCAGGGTTGGTGTTTTTCTTCTTGCTGGACAAGGCCGAACTCTGGCACCACGGCCATGAGCACGGCCAGGCCGGGATGGCGGCAGATGCCGGGCACGGTGGTCATGACCATCACCATCCCGCCGCGGGTCACCACCACCATCACGCGGGACATCACCACCACGCAGCGGCCGAAGGGGGCCTGCGCTCTGGCGGCTGGACGGTGCTGGCCGGCGACAGCGTGCACGCCTTCGGCGACGGCATCCTGATCGCCTCGGCGTTCCTGGCGGACATGCGGCTGGGCGTGGTGGCGGCGCTGGCGGTGCTGGCGCACGAGGTGCCGCACCACATGGGCGACCTGGCGGTCCTGCGTGCGACCTCGGGTACGCAGCGCGCGGCCTTGCTCAAGGTGTCGCTGGCCGGCACCGTGACGGCGTTGGGTGGGGTCACGGGGTACTTTCTGCTGTCGCAGTTTGCCGACTGGCTGCCGTACTTTCTGGTGGCTGCGTCGAGCAGCTTCATCTACGTTGCACTGGCCGACCTGATCCCGCAACTGCAAAAACGCCTGAGCCTGGGGCAGACGGTGGCCCAGGTGCTGTGGCTGGTGGCCGGCATCGGGCTGGTGACTTTGGTAAGCCGCTTCGCCCACCACGCGCACTGAAGCACCTGGCCTGCCGGATGCGCCCTTGCGGCGCCTTCAGCCGTCAATGCCAGGCCGGCCGAAGGAAAACCGGAAGGTGGCACCGGCGCCGACGGCGCCCTGGGCCTGGATTTCACCGCCGTGCCGCTCGATGATGCGGCGCACTGTGGCCAGCCCGATGCCCGTGCCCTCGAACTCCTGTGGTGAGTGCAGGCGGGTGAAGGGCTTGAACAGGCGGTCGGCACGCGACATGTCGAAGCCGGCGCCGTTGTCGCGGATGTAGAACTGCGGCACGGCGGTGTCGACCGCGTCTGGCGTGGCTGCCAGCAGACCGAGCTCGATCATGGCATCAGGCTGCTGGCGCGAGTATTTCCAGGCGTTGCCCAGCAGGTTTTCCAGCACGATCTGCGCCATGCGGGGGTCGCAGTTGGCACGCAGGCCTGGGGCGATGCAGATGCGCACCTCGCGGGTGGGGTCGCGATCGCGCTCGCGGCGGATCACGCTTTCGGCCAGGTCTGTGAGGTCGGTGTCCATGCGCTGGAGCTGCCCCTGGCTGACCCGGGCCAGCGACAGCAGATCGGTGATCAGGCTGCCCATGCGGGTCACGGAATCCTGCACCCGCTGCATGAGGTCGCGGTCGTCCGGCTGCAGGCGGTCATCGAGCTGTTCCTGCAGCAGGTGCATGAAGCCGTCGATCGCGCGCAGGGGTGACTTCAGATCGTGCGAGACAGTGTAGGCGAAGGCGTCGAGCTCGCGATTGAGGTAATGCAACTGCGCGGTTCGTTCGGCCACGCGCTGCTCCAGCGTTCCGTGCAGGGACGCGATTTCGCGGTCACGCCGCAGCCGCTGCAGCTCGGCGGTGCAACGGCTGCCGAAGATGGTCAGCAGGGAGGGCAGGTCGTGCTGGCGCGGTGGACGGTCGCGCCAGACCGCCATCAGCAGGCCGACCGGTGCGCCGTCGTCATCCCGCAGGGGCATGCCCGCGAACGCGCGCAGGGGGGCGTGGCGGAACGGGGCGACCAGCGGCATCGGGCCGGGCTCGGGGATTTCGTGCTGCAGGAGCCGGTGCTGTTGCAGGGTCTGCTCGCACAGCGTGAAGTGCAGCGGGTGCTCCTGCGGCGGCAGCAGTTGGCCTTGCCAGATCGTGGCCAGGGTGCGCAGCCGGCGGTGCTCGCCGACTTCGCCGACCATCACGCCGTCGGCACCGATGGCGCGGGCCAGGTGCTCCACCAACGACCGGAAAAAGGCTTCCCCCACTTCTTCCGAGACCCCCTGGGCCACGTTGAGCAGGATGGCTTCGCGGCGCTTTTCTTCGGCCACGTTGAGGGTGAAGGAGAGGATGCAGGGTTCGCCATCGAGCTCGATCTTTTCCGCCCAGACCTTTACGTCGACCACCTCGCCCGCCTTGGTGCGCATGCGGGTCTCGTAGCCGGCCAGCCGCCCGTCGTGCAGCAACTGGGCCACGTAGCGGTCACGGTCTTCGCGCGATGGCCACACGCCGGCCTCCAGCGCATTGCGGCCCGCAAAGTCGGCCTGGGTCCAGCCCAGCACCCGCTCGTTGGCCGGGTTGACCTCGACGAACTGGCCGTCCGACAGGCGCGTGATCGTCATCCCCAGGGGGCTGAAATTGAAGGCTTTGGAGAAGCGGTCACGGGATTGTTCGAGTTCGCGCCGCGAGGCCACTTCGGCCGTCACGTCGATCACCATCACCATGACGAGGTCCTCGTCGCCCGGACGCACCACCTCGGCATGCACTTTGGCGTCGAACAGGGTGCCGTCTTTGCGCCGGCCTTGTGCCTGCATGCCTCGCACCCGTCCGCTGGCGTGCAGCGCCGCCCGAAAGGCCTGCCGGTCTGGCGGGTGATGCCACAGCGTCGGTGGGGTCTGGTGCAGCAGTTCGCTGCGCGGGTAGCCGAACATCTGGATGAAGGCCTCGTTGGCTTCCACCAGAGTGCGAGAGGCCAGCACCTGGACCGCACAGGCCGCCGGGTTGTTGCGGAACAGCGCCTGCAGGTGCGCCTGGCTGGCCTTCAATTCGTCCTGCGTCCGGATGACTTCTTCGAGGGCCCGGTTCTGGGCCTGGAACGCGTGGATCATGCGGCGGCGTCCGAAACTCACGGCCACGAGCAGGCTCAGCAGCACCGCCGCCTGCGTGACCCAGACCGCCCACCCGGTGTCCATATCCGTCACCGGCAGCAGGCCCCGGTTTTCCATCAGGTTGAGGGCGCCCAGCAGGGCGATGGCCAGCGCAGCGCACAACAGCATGCTGCGCCGTGGCAGGAAGGTGCCGGCGCCGACGACCGCGGCCAGCATCACCAGTGAGGCCGAGCTGCGCACCGAGCCCTGGGCGGCGATGGCCGCGCCCGAGGCCAGCACCAGCACATAGACCAGCAGGTTGGCCACGCGCTGGCGCTGGCCGTAGTGATAGAGCCCCAGGAGCAGCCAGACGGCAGCGGTGAGCGCCATGGCCACCAGCGACAGCGGCGTCAGACCTTCACGGGCGAAAACGCTGCCGGTGACCAGCGGGCTCGACAGCGCGATGCCCAGCAGCAGCACGAACAGCGACCGCTCCTGATACTGCCGGATGCCGGGTGGCTGCGCGGCGGTCAGCGGGGCGCCATCGTCCGCTGGCAAGGTCATGGCGCCGTCTCCGGGCCGGGGGTGTCGGGCGCGCTCAGCGTGAACCGGAATTCGGCACCCCGGCCCGGTTCGGCGCAGGCACTGATGGTGCCGCCATGGCGCTCGACCGCACGGCGCACGGTGGCCAGGCCGATGCCGGTGCCCTCAAAGCCGCTGCCGGGCCTGTGCAGGCGCTGGAACGGTTTGAAAAGTTTGTCGGCATACGCCATGTTGAATCCGGTGCCGTTGTCGCGCACCACAAAAACCGGCGCACCCCCGTCGGCGGGAAGCTCGCTGTGGAATTCGATCAGCGGTTGCGGCTGGTCCCGGGTGTACTTCACCGCGTTGCCGAGCAGGTTTTCGAGGGCAATGCGTATCAGGCGCGGATCGCAGTGCGCCTGCAGGCCCGGGGCGATCCGCCACTGGAGCATGCGTTGGGGTTGCCGTTCCTGTTCATGCTCCAGCACCTCCTGGGCCATGGCGCTCATGTCCACCGGTTGGCGCTCCAGCGCGCCCTGGCTGATGCGTGCCAGGGCCAGCAGGTCGGCGATCAGCATGCCCATGCGCTGGGTGGCTCCGAGCACGCGATCGAGCAACTGGCGCTCTTCAGGCGTGGCCTTTTCGTCCAGCAGGTCGTTGAGCACGCGGGTGAAGCCGTCGATGGCCCGCAGCGGCGACTTCAGGTCGTGCGAGACGGAATAGGCGAAGGAGTCGAGTTCGTCGTTGAGCTTCTGCAGTTCTGCCGTGCGCTCGAGCACCCGCTGTTCGAGCGTGGCGTTGAGCTGGCGGACTTCGCGTTCACGGCGGGCCCGCAGCAACTCCGCGGTGGCCCGGCCGGCAAAGATGGACATCAGCGTCTGACGCTGGGTGTCCAGCGCCATGGGGGCTTTCCACAGGGCGTGCAGGATGCCGATGGGCTGGCCGTCTTCGTCGAACAGGCCCTGGCCCACATAGGCCTTGAAGCCGTGGCCTTTGAGCTCGGCGTCGTTGGGGAACAGCAGGTCCACGTCGCGGGCGAAGATGCACAGGGAGGGGTGGCGCATGGCCTGTTCGCAGGGGGTCCCGGCCAGCAGGTAGCTGTAGTCCGGGGCCCGCGCGCCGTCGGCGTAGACGGCCAGGGTACGCATCCATTGGTCGTCGGTCGTTTCCGCCAGGCCGGCCATGTCGGCGCCCAGCGCTTGGGCCATGTGGCGTGTCAGGCTGTCGAACAGGGCTTCACCGGTGTGGCCGGCCATGCCGCGCGCCAGCTCGCTCAGCAGCGCTTCGCGCCGCTTTTCTTCGCTGACGTTGACGGTGCAGGAAAGCACGCAGGGTTCGCCGTCGATGTCGATGATTTCCGCCCACAGGCGCGAATCGACCAGCCGGCCGTCTTTGTGCCGCATGCGCGTTTCGTAGCCGTGTACGTGACCGTCCCGCCGCAGCCGGGCCACAAAGGCGGCGCGGTCTTCGGGCGAGGGCCACACGCCCATTTCCACGGAGGTCTTGCCCAGCAGTTCGTCTCGCGGTCGGCCCTGGACTTTGTCTTCGGCCCGGTTGACTTCGATGAACTGACCGTCCGACAGGCGGGTGACGGTCATGTTCAGCGGGCTGAAGTTGAAGGCCTTGGAAAAGCGTTCTTCGGAGCGGCGCAACTGTTCCATCGCCGCGTTCTGCGCGGTCACGTCGTCGACCGTGGTGATGATGAGCTGGTCGCTGCGGGCGTCACCCAACTCAGAGGAAATCACGGCTTCAAAGGTGCTGCCATCGGCTCGTCGGCAGTGCACGGCCACTTTCTCGGTGCGGCGCTCGTGCCAGAGGCGGTGGAGGTAGGCTTCGCGGTGTTCCGGTTCTGCCCACAGGAAGGCGTCGTCATGCCCCAGCACTTGTGACCGCTTGTAGCCGAAATGGCGTTCGAAGGCCGGGTTGACGTCGAGAATGCGGCCAGTCCGGGCCGATTGGGCCACCAGCGGGCTCGGGCTGTTGCGGAAGATGCGGGCAAACCGGCTCATGCTGCGATCGCGCTGGCGTTCGCTCGCCCGACGCGCTTCCAGCTCGGTGCTCAGCCGGTGCAGCGCCTGGTCGTTCTGGCGCCGCGCGTAGAAGACCACCAGGGCGACGACCATGGTGGTTGCCCCGTGTGTGAGCAAGGTGTTGAGGGTGATGGTGAGCGACTCGACGCGGATGTGGCCGTGCCATTCGGCCAGCGTGAGCAGCGCCATGGCCCCGAGCGCGAAACACACGGCCGCGACCAGGGCCCGTCGACTGAGAAAGATGCCGGCTCCGGCCACAGCGGCCACCATGGCGCTGGTCGAGGCCGAACGCAGTGAGCCGTAAGCCACGGCGTCCAGCATGGCGGCCAGTTGTGTGCCGAAGACGAGCACGTGAACGACATAGCGCCGGTAGCCCAGATGCAGCAGGGCCACACAGGCCCAGGCCAACACTGCGATGAGCCCCGGAGCGGCGGCATCGATCGGTTTTTGCGCGTACAGAAGGGGGACCAGTGCCGAGCTGAACACTCCCACCACGAGGGCGATCAGGCGCTCGGTGTCGGCGTGCAGATGGCGCGCGGGAACGGCCGGAGTGCGGGGGAATAATTTCAAGTTGCGCGCCAGTGAACGGAAAGGCAAGCCGGGCGCCGCCGTCTCAGTGCTTGAGAGGAGTATCGGCGGATGCGGCAGGGGGTTGAGCCTGGCTGCTGGCACAGGGGGCGCCGGGGGTGGTGCACCACTCGCTCCAACTGCCCGCGTACAGGCTGCCGGTACCCAGGCCCGCCACCGCCATGGCCAACACGTTCGGGATGGCGCTGACGCCGCTGCCGCAGTGGTGAACCACCGTTTCCGGTGCGCGGGCACCCAGCAGGGCAAGAAATTCCGCGCGCAGGACCTCGGCCGGTTTGAAACGGCCATCCGGGCCCAGGTTGCTCGGGAACGGCCGGTTGAGGGCGCCGGGGATGTGGCCGGCCACCGGGTCCAGCGGCTCGGTTTCGCCACGGAAGCGCGGCGCGCCCCGGGCATCCAGCACGGTCGTGTCGGCGCGGCCCAGCCGGGCCATCAGTTCGCTGGTGGTGACCATCGGGACCAGCGGTGCGCGCAGCCCGTAGGGTTGGCTGGCGGGGGCTACAGGGTCTGCCGGGCCGCTGCGGGTGGCTAAGCCTTGCGCAACCCAGGCCTGCAAACCGCCGTCGAGCACCGCCACGGCCGTATGCCCGCACCAGCGGAGCATCCACCACAGGCGTCCGCAGTAGTTGGCACCCTGGCGGTCGTAAACCACCACCTGCATGTCGGGTCGCACGCCGGCGGCGCCGAGACGGTTCGCAAAGGCTTCGCGCGCAGGCAGCGGGTGCCGACCACCGCTGGCGGTATCGCGGCCATGCATCTCGCTCAGCATCTCGTTCAGGTGCGCGTGGGTGGCACCCGGGATGTGTTGCGTCAGAAACTGATGGTGGCCGGCGTCGGGATCGGTCAGTTCGAAGCTGCAGTCGAACAGGCGCAGCGGTTCGCCGCTGGCAATGAGCTGCTGCAGTTGGGCAGGGGTGATGAGGGTCTGGTACATGGCTGCATTCTGTCGCAGTCGCGGGCAGGCGGCCATCACCCGCCTGGGCGGGGCTCAGGGCCGCTTCAGGTCAATGCTCTTCGGCCGGTGCATTGGGCACAGCGCGCTCGCGCAGGGCCGTGGCGGCAATGCCGCTGACGATGATCAGCGCCATGCCGAGCCAGCCGATCAGGGGCAGTCGGTCGCCGAACAGCGTCAGGCCGTAAATGCCGCCGAATACGATGCCCGAGTACTGCAGGTTGGCCACGACCATGGTCGAGCCGCGGGTGTAGGCCCGTGTCATGCAGAGCTGGCCGAAGACGGCCAGGAGGCCGATCGGCAGCAACCACAGCGCAGCCGGCCAGGTCAGGGGCGAGATGCCGGCCACCGCCGTGCCCAGCAGGCCGGCGATCACCGACGCCACCGAAAAATAGAAGACGGTGCGGCTCTCCGGTTCGCCGGCCCGGGCCAGTGCAGCCACCTGCAGGTAGGCGAGTGCGGAGAAGAGTCCCGAGAACAGCCCGACGAGGGCGCCCAGAAACTGATCGGGGCCCAGCGTGGGGCGCAGCATCATGGCGACACCGATGAAGCCGGCGATCACCGCCAGGAACAGCGGAGACTGGCGGCGTACCGGCATGCCGAAACCTTGCGTGATGATGGTGCCACCGAGCAGGAAGGCGGCGATCCAGACGCTGCTCATGTAGTTGAGCGTGACGGCGGTGGCCAGCGGCAGGTGGGCGATGGCGTAGAACCAACTGGTCAGCGCGATGGTGCCCACCAGGCTGCGCCACGCGTGCATCATCGGATAGCGGGTGCGCAGCGAGATGCCCCGGGCGCGGGTCAGACCCAGCAGGAGGACCATGCCGATCAGCCCGCGGTAGGCCACAATTTCGAAGCTGTTGAAGTGTGGCGACGCGAATTTGATGCACACCGCCATGGACGCGAAGAAAAATGCGCCCAGCAACATCCACAAAGCCTGCATGATGAAAAAGTCCGGTGAAGCGGTGTGGATGACGGGGTGTCTGGCCTGGGCCACCGCGGAACCGGCTTGGCCGGGCCGCAGGTGGCGCCCCTCAGGCGGCGGGGGGGAAGCTCATCTTCTCCCGGTACCACTCATGGAAGTGCTGCATGCCGTCTTCCATGGGGCTCTGGTACGGCCCGACCTCGTTGTCGCCGCGCACCAGCAAGGCCTTGCGGCCGGCATCCATGCGCTCGGCAATCTCGTCGTCCTCGATACAGGTCTCCATGTAGGCGGCGCGTTGCGCCTCCACGAACTCCGGTTCGAAGGCGACGATCTCTTCGGGGTAATAGAACTCCACC
This sequence comes from Hydrogenophaga electricum, assembly GCF_030160815.1. NCBI lineage: Bacteria > Pseudomonadati > Pseudomonadota > Betaproteobacteria > Burkholderiales > Comamonadaceae > Hydrogenophaga > Hydrogenophaga electricum. The sequence goes on from NZ_BSPB01000001.1 coordinate 221,585, forward strand.
AGGTTCAGCGTCTTGTCGACCGCCAGCGGGTGCAGTGTCGACACCGTGAGCACGTGCGGATACCACTCCACCATGATGTGGGGGTAATAGGTCAGCCAGATGGCACCGTGCGCCGGCAATTCGCCGTTGCGGAACTTCATCAGCACCTCGTGCCAGCGCTGGTAGGCGGGGCTGCCTGACTGGGCCAGCAGGTTCTGCACGCCCACAGTCTGCACCGAAAACTCGGGCTTGAATTCCCACTTCAGGTCGTCGCAGGTCACGAAGTTGCCCAGACCCGGGTGGAAGGGCTCGACGTGGTAGTCCTCAAGATAGACCTCGATGAAGGTCTTCCAGTTGTAGTGGCAGATGTGAGACTCGACGTGGCCGAGCACCATGCCGTCGAAATTGAGCGTGGCGGCAGGGCCCATGCCCGCCAGATCGGCGGCGATGTCGCGGCCGTTGTCTTCGAACAGCAGGCCGTTCCATTCGCGCAGCGGGTAGCGCTTGAGGTCCAGGCAGGGGTCCTGCGAAAAGTGCGGGGCACCCAGCAGATTGCCAAGCCGGGTGCCGGCGCTCTGGCCGCCGTTGTAGGTCCAGCGGTGCAGCGGACACACAATGTGCCCGCCCGCATGGCCGCTGGCGTTCTGGCCGAGGTTGCCTCGGCCTTTGAGCATCACGGCCTGCCGGTGGCGGCACACGTTGGAAACCAGTTCCACCCCGCGGGCGGTGCGCACGAGCGCACGGCCTTCATCTTCCTGGGGCAGGGCGAAGTAGTCGCCCAGTTCGGGAACGGCGTTGGAGTGCCCCACATAGCGGGGCCCGCGCTGAAAGATCGTTTCAAGTTCCTGGCGGAACAATGCCTCGTCGAAGTAGCTGGAAACCGGAAGTTGGCTTGCGGCCTGCTGCAATTGAAGACTCAAATCAGACATGACGGTCCTGACCTAAAGACTCCCCCTATGAAGGGGCAGGGTGAAGCGCTTAACGAGTGAACGATCGGCGCGGGATGGGTGGGTGGGTTCGTCCCTCCGGGCTGTAAGGCCCGTCAGTTGAAAAAAAGACCGGCGATTGTACCCCGGGGCTCCCATTGAAGGCCTGGCGCAGCGTGGGTTTTTGCGATGCGGGATGCGCAGGGGCAGCAGTTAAAATCTTTCACTTTGCGGCGCGCCTGGCGGCTGTGCCGGGGCGCTGGCCGACGCGCTGCGCCGGGACCCCAACCGTCTCCCGATGACCACTTCCTCTCCTTCCAAAACACCGCGTTCCCGGGCCGCCCCGCCCGCGGCCAGCTACGAGGCCGCTCTCCAGGAGCTGGAGCAGCTCGTGGCCGATCTGGACGCCGGGCAATTGCCCCTGGACCAGTTGCTCGGCCGTTACCAGCGGGGGGCCGAACTGCTGGCGTTCTGCCGCGAGCGTCTGGACGCCGTGGAGAACCAGATCAAGGTGCTCGACGACGGGCAGCTCAAACCCTGGGATGCTGCGTGAGTGCCGTGATGAATGACCTGTCCTGGCCCACCTTCGGGGCTTGGCGCGAGCGCCAGCAACAAGCGGTGGAAGCCGCGCTGTCCCGCTGGGTGTGTGCCGATGCACCCGCCGGGCTGGGTGACGCCATGCGCTATGCGGTGCTCGATGGTGGCAAGCGTCTGCGTCCGCTGCTGGTGCTGGCCGCGGCCGAGGCCGTCGGTGGGTTGCCCGAAGCGGCCTTGCGCGCCGCGTGCGCGGTGGAGCTCATTCACGCCTATTCGCTGGTGCACGACGACATGCCCTGCATGGACAACGACGTGCTGCGCCGGGGCAAGCCCACCGTGCACGTGCGCTATGGCCAGGCGCAGGCCCTTCTGGCCGGTGACGCGCTGCAAGCCCTGGCGTTTGAACTGATGTTGCCCGACGACGGGTCTTTGCCGCCCGCCATGGCGGCCTCGCTGTGCCGGCAATTGGCACGGGCTGCGGGCGGGCAGGGCATGGCCGGTGGGCAGGCGATCGACCTGGCCAGCGTGGGCCTGGCGCTGGACCAACCGGCCCTGGAGGCCATGCACCGGCTCAAGACCGGTGCCCTGCTGCAGGCCAGCGTCACCATGGGCGCTTCCACAGGGCTGGCCGACGCACCCACGCAGGAGGCGCTGCGCCGTTATGGCGCAAGCATCGGCCTGGCGTTTCAGGTCGTTGACGACATTCTTGACGTGACCGCCGACTCCGCCACGCTGGGAAAAACGGCAGGCAAGGATGCCGCTGCCGACAAGCCCACGTTTGTTTCGCTGATGGGGCTGGACGGGGCCCAGGCCTACGCAGACCGCGTGCTGGGTGAAGCCCACGCCGCGCTGCGCGAGAGCCGCCTGCCGCAGGCCGACCATCTGCACGCGCTGGCCGACTGGGTGGGTCGGCGCACGCACTGAACAGGGAGGGGCGCTGGCGTCCCTGAAAACCACATGAGCTCCTTGCTTTCCACGATCGAATCCCCCACCGACCTGCGGCGCCTGCCCCGCACCCAACTGGGCCCGCTGGCGCAGGAGTTGCGCGCCTACCTGCTCGACAGCGTGTCGCGCACGGGCGGGCATCTCAGTTCCAACCTGGGCACGGTGGAGCTGACGGTCGCGCTGCACTACGTTTTCAACACGCCGGAAGACCGGCTGGTGTGGGACGTGGGGCACCAGACCTACCCGCACAAGATCCTGACCGGCCGGCGCGACCGCATGCACACGCTGCGGCAATGGGGCGGCATCAGCGGCTTCCCGCGCCGCGATGAGAGTGAATACGACACCTTCGGCACCGCGCACTCGTCCACCAGCATCTCGGCCGCGCTGGGAATGGCGCTGGCGGCCAAGATGAAGGGCGAAAGCCGCCGCTCGGTGGCCATCATCGGCGACGGTGCCATGACCGCCGGCATGGCTTTCGAGGCGCTGAACAACGCGGGTGTGGAAACCGGCCGCCTGCTGGTGATCCTCAACGACAACGACATGTCGATCTCGCCGCCGGTGGGAGCACTCAACCGCTATCTGGCTCAGCTCATGAGCGGGCAGTTCTATGCCGCAGCCAAAAATGTGGGCAAGTCCGTGCTCAAGGGGGCGCCGCCGCTGTTCGAACTGGCCAAGCGGCTGGAAGAGCATGCCAAGGGCATGGTGGTGCCGGCCACGCTGTTCGAAAAATTCGGCTTCAACTACATCGGTCCCATCGATGGACACGACCTCGAATCGCTGATCCCGACGCTGGAGAACATCCGGCATCTGATGGACAACGACAACGGGCCGCAGTTTCTGCATGTGGTCACGAAAAAAGGGCAGGGCTACAAGTTGGCCGAAGCCGATCCGGTGGCCTACCACGGGCCGGGCAAGTTCGATCCGGCGGTGGGACTGGTCAAGCCTGCCACACCGCCCAAGCCCACCTTCACCCAGGTATTCGGGCAGTGGCTGTGCGACATGGCCGAGGCCGACACGCGTCTGGTGGGCATCACACCGGCCATGCGCGAAGGCTCGGGCATGGTCGAATTCCATCAGCGCTTCCCGGGGCGTTACTTCGATGTCGGCATCGCCGAGCAGCATGCCGTCACTTTTGCCGGCGGTCTGGCCTGCGAAGGCATGAAGCCGGTGGTGGCCATTTATTCGACCTTCTTGCAGCGGGCGTACGACCAACTGATCCACGACGTGGCCTTGCAGAATCTGCCCGTGGTGTTCGCGCTGGACCGCGCCGGCCTGGTGGGCGCTGACGGGGCGACCCACGCCGGCGCCTACGACATCGCCTTCGTGCGCTGCATTCCGAACATGGCGATGGCCTGTCCGGCCGACGAGGCCGAATGCCGGCAACTGCTGTCGACCGCGTTCGCGCAAAACCACCCGGTGGCGGTGCGTTACCCACGCGGGGCGGGCATCGGCGCCCAGGTGCCGGCCGGTCTTGAAGGTTTGCCGTACGGCAAGGGGGAGATCCGGCGCCAGGGGCGTCGTGTGGCCATCCTCGCGTTCGGTCCGTTGCTGCACCCGGCCCTGGCAGTGGGTGAGCGCCTGGGGCTGAGCGTGGCGAACATGCGCTGGGCCAAACCGCTGGATACCGACCTGCTGCGCGAGCTCGCCCGGAGCCACGAAGCCCTGGTCACGGTGGAAGAGGGGTGCGTGCAGGGAGGCGCAGGCAGTGCGGTGCTGGAAGCCTTGCAAGCCGAAGGCCTGTCCCTGCCCGTGCTCTCACTGGGTTTGCCGGATGTGTTCACGGAACATGGCGATCCGGGCCGCCTGCTGGCCGATCTGGGGCTGGATGCCGCCGGCATCGAGCGTTCGATCCGCGCGCGTTTCGGTGCCTTGCTGACCGATGGTGCCAACGATCTGAAAGCGGCCTGAGCAGCGCGCTTGTGAGAAGGTTTCAATGACCTGTTGAGGTTTCTGCGTTGGCTTGCGCCGGGCTTTCACCAAGCTTGCAGAACCCTGAAGGCTGGCCGTGACGGCGTGTGTTTCGAGGGAAAACCCGACAGTTGACCCCGAACCCGCTCCCTAAAATGCCTCGGACTGTTGCAAGTCACCCGTCTGCTGTTGCGCGATGAACGCACAACGGTCAGGCAAGCAAGTCCAACGCCATTACGGAGTCAACTCACATGGATCGTCGTTCCATCATCAAGCATGCCGGTATCGCGGGTGTGCTCGCCGCCGGTGTTGCGCCGGCCGTGCAAGCCCAGGCCACCATTCGCTGGCGCCTGACCTCGAGCTTTCCCAAGTCGCTGGACACCATTCATGGCGCGGCCGACGTGTTCGCCAAGAAGCTCAACGAAATGTCGGGCGGCAAATTCTCCGTGACCGTGCACGCTCCGGGTGAACTCGTGCCGGCGCTGGGCGTCGTGGACGCTGTGCAGCAAGGCACGGTCGAAGCGGGCCATACCTGCCCGTACTACTACGCCGGCAAGGATGCGACCTTTGCAATGGGCACGGCCATTCCCTTCGGCCTGAACAGCCGCCAGCTGACGGCCTGGTACTACGACGGCAACGGCCTGAAGCTGTTCCGCGAGTTCTACGACCAGTACAGCATCATCAACTTCCCGGGTGGCAACACCGGTGCCCAGATGGGCGGCTGGTACCGCAAGGAAATCAAGACCCTGGACGACATCAAGGGTCTGAAGATGCGCATCGGCGGCTTTGCCGGCAGCGTGCTGACCCGCATGGGTGGCGTGCCACAGAGCATTCCCGGCGGTGAGATCTACCAGGCGCTGGAAAAGGGCACCATCGACGCGGCCGAGTGGATCGGACCGTACGACGATGAAAAGCTGGGCTTCCAGAAAGTGGCCAAGAACTACTACTACCCCGGCTGGTGGGAAGGTGGTGCCCAGGTCGACTTCTACATCAACAAGGCGGCCTTCAATGCACTGTCGCCCGAGTACAAGGCGATGGTCGAAACCGCGGCTTCGCACGCCCACGTCACCATGCAGGCCATGTACGACGCCCGCAACCCGGCCGCGCTCAAGCGCCTGGTGGCCGCTGGCGCCAAGGTGCTGCCGTTCCCGAAGGCGGTGATGGATTCGGCGTTCAAGCACTCGATGGACCTGTACAAGGAACTCACCGACTCCAATCCACACTGGAAGAAGATCTACACGGACTATTCCAACTTCCGCAAGGACCAGAACCTCTGGTTCCGCTTCACCGATGCCCAGTTCGACCGCTACATGCAGTCGGCCAAGCTGTAAGCGGTCCCGCCTGCCGTTGGCTGCAAACCCCGCGTGTGCGGGGTTTTTTGTGCAGTGGCCGACGGCAGGTCGTCAGCCTTTGAACAGCAGCCCACATCGCGGCCATCGTAGACTGCTGGGTTTGCGATTTTCCCGTCCCTGAGGGGAACCTTTATGACTTTCCTGCTTAAGCTATCTCGGCTCATCGACGCCTTCAGCCACTGGGTCGGCAAGCTGACCATGTGGCTGATCCTGGCTTCCACGCTGATCAGTGCGGGCAATGCCGTGGTGCGCAAAGTGCTTGGCACCAGCTCCAACGCATGGCTGGAGATCCAGTGGTACCTGTTCGCGGCCGTTTTCATGCTCGGGGGCGGTTATGCCTTCCTGCGCAACGCGCACGTCCGCATCGATTTTGTTTCCAGCAAGTTCAGCCAGCGCACGCGCAACTGGATCGACGTGCTGGGGATCGTGATCTTCCTTGCCCCGCTGTGCATCCTCATGATGATCGAGGGCTGGCCGGTGTTCGCCCGTGCCTGGGCCTCCGGGGAGGTGTCGCTCAACGCGGGGGGGCTCATCCGCTGGCCGGTGTATCTGCTGATTCCGGCGGGTTTTGCTTTTCTGCTGCTGCAGGGGCTCTCCGAACTCATCAAGCGCCTGGCCTTCCTGGCCGGAGCCGGCCCGGACCCGCTGGACCACACCGGGCCGAGTGAAGCCGAAATGCTGGCCAAGCAGATTGCCGAAGCCGAGCACCAACACGCCGCCGTGGCACCCAAGACCACCCACTGAGCGAGACGGACATGACCGAACTCATTGCCAACCAGTTCGTCCCGCTGATGTTTGCGGGCCTGCTGTTTTTCCTGCTGACCGGATTCCCGGTCGCCTTTGCGCTGGCGGCCACGGGCCTCTTCTTCGGTTTCATCGGCATGGAGGTGGGGCTGTTCCCGTCCAACCTGTTCCAAGCCCTGCCGCTGCGGGTGATCGGCATCATGCAGAACGAGACGCTGCTGGCGATCCCGTTCTTCACCCTGATGGGCATCATTCTCGAACGCAGCCGCATGGCCGAGGACCTGCTGGCCACGGTGGCCCAGGTGTTCGGGCCGGTACGCGGCGGGCTGGCGGTGGCGGTGATCCTGGTGGGGGCACTGCTGGCGGCCACCACCGGCGTGGTCGCGGCGGCCGTAATCTCCATGGGCCTGATCTCGCTGCCCATCATGCTGCGCTACGGCTACAACCGCACCATCGCGACGGGCACCATCACCGCCTCGGGCACGCTGGCCCAGGCCATTCCGCCCTCGCTGGTGCTGATCGTGCTGGCCGACCAACTGGGCCGTTCGGTCGGTGACATGTACAAGGGGGCGCTGATTCCCGGTCTGATGCTGGTGGGCCTGTACCTGCTCTTCATCGCCGGGGTGGCGATTTTCCGGCCCAAGTGGGTGCCGGCCCTGCCCCCCGAAGCGCGCATCTATCGCGAATCCAGCGGTGCCTCCGGGCACGTGTCCCTGCTGGTGCTGCTGGCCATCTGCGCCGCCGCGAGCTGGTTCTGGGGCATGAACCACGAAGCCATCATCAACCCGATGATCGGCCGGGAGATGCCGCCGGCGGGCGATGAAGTGGTGATCATGTCCATCACCGTGGGCTCGTTCCTGGCGCTGGCGCTGGCCCTCGTGAACCGGCTGCTGCGCCTGGGGCTGCTGTCCAAACTGGCCGAGCAGGTGACCTTCGTGCTGATCCCGCCGCTGGTGCTGATCTTCCTGGTGCTGGGCACGATTTTTCTGGGGGTGGCCACGCCCACCGAGGGCGGCGCCATGGGCGCCGTCGGGGCCCTGATCATGGCTGCCGGCCGCCGCACGCTCAGTGTGTCGCTGCTCAAGGAAGCGGTGGAGAACACGACCAAGCTGTCGATCTTCGTGCTGTTCATCCTGATCGGTTCGACCGTGTTCAGCTTCACCTTCAATGCGGCGGACGGCCACATCTGGGTGGAGCATCTGTTCGACAAGCTGCCGGGTGGCCAACTGGGCTTCCTGCTCTTCGTGAACCTGCTGGTGTTCGTGCTCGGGATGTTCATCGACTTCTTCGAGATCGCGTTCATCGTGATTCCGCTGCTGGTGCCGGTGGCCCAAAGCCTGGACATCAACCTCATCTGGTTCGGGGTGCTGCTGGCCATGAACATGCAGACCTCCTTCCTCACACCGCCGTTCGGGTTTGCGCTGTTCTACCTGCGCAGCGTGGCGGCGCGCGAGGATTACACCGACGAGGTGACCGGTGAGCGCATCCCGGCCGTGACCACGTCACAGATCTACAAGGGCTCGATCGCGTTCATCATCCTGCAGCTCATCATGGTGTCGGTGATCCTGTTCAACCCGGGGCTGGTGCTGGGCAATCTTGACAAGGCGGTCAAGGTCGATGATGCACAGGTGATGGACATGCTCAACAACATGCAGGATCTGCAAATGGGTGGCGAGGAAGAATCCCACGAGGCCGGCGCGGCTCCCACGCTGGAGCCCCCGCCTGCTGCCGAGGAAGCGGAACCCGAAGATCCGACCAAGGCGCTCGAAGAGTCGCTCAAGAAGACCGAGTGAAGGACTGGAACCCCTGATGCAGATCGATGTGAAGATCCTGGACCGGCGTCTGGCCGGGCAGTTGCCGTCTTACGCCACGCCGGGCAGTGCCGGCCTGGACCTGCGCGCTTGCCTGGAGGCGCCGCTCTCACTGGCCCCGAATGCCTGGCAACTGGTGCCGACCGGGCTGGCCATTCACCTGGCCGACCCTGGTTATGCGGCGCTGATCCTGCCGCGCTCGGGCCTGGGTCACAAGCACGGCATCGTGCTGGGCAATCTCGTGGGTCTGATCGACAGCGACTACCAGGGCCAGCTGATGGTCAGCGCCTGGAACCGCAGCCCGACCTCCTTCACCATCGAGCCGATGGAGCGCATTGCCCAGTTGGTCGTCGTGCCCGTGGTCCAGGCGCGTTTCCACGTGGTGGACGAGTTTGCCGCTCCCTCAGAGCGCGGTGAAGGCGGGTACGGATCGACCGGTCGCGGCTGAAATCGCCAGGCCGTGGTGAAAAGAACCCAGAGCCCGTGAGGGCCCTGGGTTCTTTTCAATGCAGGGTGCGCGGGGGCGTGTCGGCGGGCGGGTCGATGTGGGCGCGGAAGAAGCCAGCGCCGAGGGTGCCACGGCCCACTTCGGCCACATCGGCTTCCCGCACGGCATGCACCTTCAGTTTCAGGCGCAGGGCAATACCGGCCAGCGGGTGGTTGCCGTCCAGCACCACATGATCGGGATAGATGTCGCTCACGAAGTAGAGGCGGTCGCGCGGCGCGGCGGGATTGCAGCCTTCGGGCAGGCCTTCGAAGCCCATGCCCTCTTCGAGGTTGTCAGGAAACAGCTGGCGCGGCTCCAGAAAGAGCAGCCGGTCGTCGTAGTCACCGAAAGCGTTTTCCGGTTCGAGGTGCAGATCGAGCACGTCGCCGGCCTCATGCCCCTGCAAGGACTCTTCGATGCGGGCCAGCAGGTCGGCGCCGCCGACGAGGAATTCCACCGGCTCGTCGAGCACGTCCAGTTCTTCGCCCAGGGTGTCCTTGAGCGTCCAGGTGAGTGAAACGACACATTGCGGGGTGATTTTCATCGGACAATTGTCCCATGACAGCTGTGTCCCTTTCCCGCGCCGGCCTCGTCGGCGACTTGGCGCTGCCCACCCCTTTGCTGGGCGGCCTTTCTCCCCAACAGTTCATGCGGCGCCACTGGCAGAAGAAGCCTTTGCTCGTGCGCGGTGCCATTCCCGGCTTTCAGCCACTGCTTTCGCGGGCGGCGCTGTTTGCGCTGGCGGGTCAGCCGTCGGTGGAGTCGCGCCTGATCGTGCACCGCGACGCGGGCTGGCAACTGCGCCACGGTCCTTTCGCGAAAGGGGCCTTCCCACCCTTCAAGCAGCCGCGCTGGAGCCTGCTGGTGCAGGGGGTGGATCTGCATGTCGACCCGGTGCACGAACTCATGCAGCGCTTTCGCTTCGTACCCGACGCGCGGCTGGACGACCTGATGATCTCCTGGGCCAGTGATGGCGGCGGGGTCGGGCCGCACTTCGACAGCTACGACGTGTTCCTGCTGCAGGCCAGTGGCGAGCGGCTGTGGCGCATCGGCCGCCAGAAGGACTTGTCGCTGGAGCCCGACGTGCCACTGAAGATCCTCAGCCACTTCGTGCCCGAAGAAGAGCATCTGCTGCAGCCGGGCGACATGCTTTATCTGCCACCACGCTGGGCCCACGACGGGATTGCCGTGGGGGGTGACTGCATGACCTATTCCATTGGCTTCCGGGTGCCGCAGCGCGCGTCGCTCGCGGGTGAGCTGGTCCAGCGCATGGCCGACGCGTTCGAGGACGAGACCTTGTACCGCGATCCCGCGCAGGCGGCCACGCCCACACCCGCCGCGGTGCCGGACGCGCTGCACGCCTATGCCGCCGATGCGCTGCAGCGCCTGCTCGCCGATCGCCGCTCCCTGGCCTGCGCCCTGGGCGAGGCGATGACCGAGCCGAAACCTCAGGTCTGGTTTGACGAGCCGACCGGAGACTGGCGGCCCGGGGCGGTGGCGCTGGATCGCCGTACCCGCATGATGTATGACGCCGACCACGTGTTCATCAACGGCGAGAGCTTTCGCGCTGGCGGTGCCGATGCCCGCCTGATGCAGCGACTGGCCGATCAGCGCTCGCTGGCCGCCGGCGACGTGCTGCGTGCGAGCGAGGCGGTGCGGGCCATCCTGCAGGACTGGTACGAAGCCGGCTGGTTGCGGCAAGGCGCTTGACGCCGCTGCCCCTGCCGTGTCAGATGGCGAGTCCGGACCCGCAGCAGGAGCAGGCATGCCACCGACCGATTCCACCCCGTCACCGCCCCTTTTGCCGGAAGGCCGCATCGTGGGCCGCGAAGACTTTGGCGCGATCGTGCGACAGGCCCTGCAGACAGCCGCTTCGGAAGGCTGGCAGCAACTGCTGCTGAGCGATACCGACTTTGCCGATTGGCCGCTGGGTGAGCGTGCGGTGGTCGAAGCGTTGAACGCCTGGTCGCGCACCGGGCGCACGCTGCAACTGCTGGCCCGCGAGTTCGACACGCTGCGTCAGCGGCATCCGCGCTTTGTCGGCTGGCGCACCACCTGGTCGCACATCGTCGAGGCCCGCGCGTGCCGGGGTGCAAGCGGCGAGGGTGTGCCCAGCGCGATCTGGACCCCCGCGTGGACGCTGGAGCGCATCGACCCGGAGCGCTCGGTGCTGGTGGCCAGTCGCTCTCCCGAACGCAAGGTGGCGTTGCGCGAGCGGCTGGACGCCTTCTGGCTCAAGGGCAGTCCGGCTTTCCCGGCGACGGTGCTTGGCCTGTGACATTCCCCACAGTGGCGCGGCGTGGGCACCGCGTCGCGGTGTGAACAAAAGAAACAGCGGCTACCGATGGATGGGAACCCGCGTCCTGGAGGTACATTGCGTGCACGTCCCGGGTTGCGCGCGCGCCGGGAAGCGTGACCTCCTGCGGTGGCAAGCAGGTCTTGCCGCCGCAGGGGCCGAGACAACAGCGCGTTTTTCATCCAAGGGATATCTCATGAAGATCACTTTTTTGTGTGCCAGCCTGCTGGCAACTGCCGCTTTGGTGGCCTGCGGCCAGAAGGAAGAGCCGGCGCCCGCAGCCGCTTCGGTGGAGGCGGTGAAGGAAAACGCGGCCGCCGCCGTCGAAGCGACCAAGGACACCGCTGCGGCGGCCGTGGACGCGACCAAGGAAGCGGCCGGCCAGGCCGTGGAAGCGACCAAGGATGGCGTGGCCGCTGCGGCAGACGCGACCAAGGAGGCAGCTGACAAGGCGGCCGGCGCCACCAAGGACGCTGTGGAAGCGGTCAAGGACGCCGTCAAATAATCCGGGCCTGCGAGCCCAGAAAAAAAGCCGCTCCCTGAGCGGCTTTTTTGTCGGCGGATACCCGCGCGGGTTATTTGAGATCGTCTGCCAGCAACTGGGCAATCCGGCGGGCGTTTTCCGACGATGCCGGTTGCCCCTGGCCATCCAGCACGGTAACGGCGGCCGTGCTGCCGGTGCTGCGCACCTGGATGCGGTAGCGGTCCGGGCCCTGGGCAGCGGGTGTGCCGCTGAACAGCCGGCTGAAGAAGCCCGGCTTGGCGGTCTCGTTGGCACCTGCGGGCATGTAGCGCACGAAGTACACGCCCTGGCTGCGGTCGCGGTCTTCCACGGTGAAGCCGCTGCGGTCCAGCGACAGGCCGACACGGCGCCAGGCGCGATCGAAATCGCCTTCCAGCTGCACCGTGGGCACGCCGTTTTCCGTCACCACGCGGGCGGCCGGCGGCGTCGACGGCGCGGTCGCCACGGCGGCTTTGGCCTGGGCCTCGCTGGCGCCGAGCCGGACCATCAGGCGGCGCAGGAATTCGGCCTCCAGCTCCGGATCGGCCGCGCGCGGCTGCCACACGGTCTGCTCTTTCTGGCTGCTGGTGTAGACCTCTTCCAGGCCACGGTGGCTGATGTAGATCTCGGTGCCCCCGCTGGCATTGCGTTCCAGACGGGTGCGGAAGCGGTCGCGCTCGCCCGTGGAGTACAGGTTTTCAAACACCTTGCCGATGGTGGAGCGGATGAAGTCCTGCGGAATCTTGGCCCGGTTCTCGGCCCAGTCGGTTTCCATGATGCCGAGGTTCTGCTGCTCCAGCTGCAGCAGGAAACCGTTTTCTTCCCAGAATTCCTTCACCGGTGCCCAGAGCTGGTCGGCCGGGCGGTTGACCACCAGCCAGCGCTGGGTGCCGGCGCGTTCGATGCGCACGTCGCCGAGGCTGGCGGCGGCCGTGTTGCCGGCAGTGGCCTGGGCGGCCGTCGGCTGCGCAGCCTGGTAGCTGTTGGCGCTGACCGCATCGCCCGGCACCTGGAAGCGCGGGTCACGGCTCAGCTGGGTCAGATCGGGCGGCACCGCCAGCGTATTGCCCCGCTGGGCGGACTTGTAGTCGATCTTGTCTTCCTGCAGCACGCTGCAGCCACCGAGCAACGCGGCGGCCATGGCCAGGGTGCCCAGGCGGGAGGGGCTGCGCAGGAGACGGGATTCGGTGAGACGCATGGAAAGCTCTGGTTGGTGAGTTCGGGAAAGAGCGACGGGCCGCCGGGCAGCTCAGTCGATCAGGCCACTGTCTTTGAGCGCGGCTTCGACCACCGGTTCCAGGTGGGCGCTCATCGGTGTCAGCGGCAGGCGCATGGTACCGCCACACAGACCCATGCGTTCCATGGCCCACTTCAGCGGAATCGGGTTGGCTTCGACAAACAGGTTCTTGTGCACCGGCATCAGGCGCATCTGGATGTCCATGGCCTTGCGCGCATCGCCCGCCATGGCGGCCACGCACAGCTCGTGCATCAGGCGCGGGGCCACGTTGGCGGTCACGCTCACGTTGCCCTGGCCGCCACACAGCATCAGCGCCACGGCGGTGGGATCGTCGCCCGAATAGAGCGCAAAACCTTCGGGCTTTTCACGCACCAGCCATTGCGCGCGCTCGATGTTGCCGGTGGCTTCCTTGATGCCGACGATGCCGGGCACCTGCGACAGGCGCAAGGCGGTGTCGATGGACATGTCGGCCACGGTGCGGCCGGGCACGTTGTACAGAATGATGGGCAGGTCGCCAGTGGCTTCGGCAATGGCCTTGAAGTGCTGGAACTGGCCTTCCTGGGTCGGCTTGTTGTAGTAGGGCACGACCTGCAACTGGCAGTCGGCGCCCACGCTGCGCGCGAATTTGGCCAGCTCGATGGCTTCGGCGGTGGCATTGGCGCCGCAGCCGGCCATGATGGGCACGCGGCCGGCCGATTGCTCGACCGCCACGCGGATGATCTCGCAGTGTTCTTCCACGCTGACCGTGGGCGATTCGCCGGTGGTGCCCACGACGCCGATGCAGTCGGTGCCCTCGTCGATGTGCCAGTCGATCAGCTTGCGCAGGGTGGGGTAGTCGACACTGCCGTCGGGCAGGAAGGGGGTGACGAGAGCAACGATGCTGCCGGTGATGGTCTTCATGGAATGCGGTCAGTTTGTGGCACGCGGCGGGCGCCGGAGGTCACTGGATCCAGGCGGTACCCGCGCGAATCGCTCATTCTACCCAGCGCCCATCAGGGCGTGCCGCAGGGGCTGATCGTGGGCAGTGCGGGGTTCCCGCACGGCCGCGATGCGCTGCACAAAACGTGCGGGCTGATCGAGAAAACCGTCTTCGTAGGCCACCACGCGCAGCGCGGCGCAGGCGCGCAGCAGTTCGCCGGGCGCCAGCAAAAAAACCGGTCGCGAAGGTTTGCCGACGGTCTGGTTGCCGGCCGCGAAGGTTTCGTAGATCAGCACGCCGCCTTCCGCGACGCTGTCGACGAGGGTAGGCAGCAGCGGGCGCCACAGGTAGTTGGTGATCACCACCCCGCCAAACCGCTCACCGGGCAACGGCCAGGGGCCGTTTTCGATGTCGGCCTGCACGATGCGCGCGCCAGCCTCGGCCAGCGGACGGGTGTTTTCCACCGCTTCGGCCGATCGGTCCACGCCCGTGACGGGATGGCCCTGTGCGTGCAGCGCATAAAGATGCCGCCCGGATCCACAGGCCACGTCCAGCACGGCGCTGCCGGCCGGAATCAGGTGGCACCAGCGCCGGACCCAGGCCGATGGCGGGGACAGGGGCTGCGGCGGCTGCACCGCCAGGGTGTTCAAAAGCAGCTCCAGAGCTGATCGGCCAGGTTCACCATGAAGTCCGGCTGGCGGTACAGCGCCAGCGTGGCGGCCAGCGCTGCGGCCACGGCCAGCCATACCAGCACCTGGGTGGCGCGCGGCTTCATGCGGAAGCCGCGACCCGCTGAGGGCCGCGCCGGATGGCCGACTCGCGCACCGGCAGGTTGATCAGCGCGGCAAACACCCCCAGCGCGATGGCGATGTACCAGACGACGTCGTAGCTGCCCGTGCGGTCGTAGAGCAGGCCGCCGAGCCACACGCCCATGAAGCTGCCGATCTGGTGGCTGAAAAACACGAACCCGCCGAGCATGGACAGGTGCGCCACGCCGAAGATCTGCGCCACCACGGCGTTGGTCGGCGGCACGGTGGACAGCCACAGCACACCCATGACGGCCGAGAACACATACACGCTCATCGGTGTCAGTGGCGCCCAAAGGAACACCAGGATGACCACGGCACGCGCCAGGTAGATGAATGCCAGGATGTGGCGTTTGGCCAGGCGCTGGCCGAGCACGCCGGCGGCATAGGTGCCGAAGACGTTGAACAGACCGATCAGCGCCAGCGCGTAGCTGGCCACCTGGGGCGACAGGCCGTGGTCCTTGAGGTAGCTGGGCATGTGCACGCCGATGAACACCACCTGGAAGCCGCAGACGAAGTAGCCCGCCATCAGCAGCTGGAAACTGCGGTAGCCGAAGGCCTCGCGCAGGGCCTGCACGATGGTCTGCTCGCGGTGCTGCGCCGCGCCCGTGCCGAAGCCGGGTTCACGCAGGTACAGCGACAGCGGCATGATCAGCAGGGCCGCCGCCGCGAGGACGAGCAGCGCCTGCTGCCAGCCGAAACCGCTGATCAGCCAGCCTTCGACCGGCACCATGAGGAACTGGCCGAAAGAGCCGGCCGCCGCGGCCACGCCCATGGCCCAGGAGCGGCGTTCGGCCGGGATCTGGCGCCCGATCACGCCATAGATGACCGCATAGGTGGTGCCGGCCTGGGCCGCGCCGATCAGCACCCCGGCGGTCAGCGAGAACAGCAGCGGCGTGGACGACAGGGCCATGCCCATGAGGCCGAAGGCGTACAGGACCGCGCCCACCAGCAGCACGCGGAACGCCCCGAAGCGGTCGGCCGCCATGCCGGCGAAGATGCCGAAGAGGCCCCAGGACAGGTTCTGGATCGCCAGTGCGAAGGCAAAGGTTTCCCGGGTCCAGCCCTGGGCTTGGGTGATCGGTTGCAGCCACAGGCCGAAGCCGTGGCGGATGCCCATCGACAGGGTGACGATGGCGGCGCCGCAGGCGAGCACCTGCATGGCAGACAGCCGCTGAGGCGCGGCGGAGGAAGCGGAAGTGGCGGACATAGCCGGCAAATGTAGCCAATCCGTCCGGAATCGGCATGCACCTGCGCGTCTCAGGGTCATGAAATCACTGCGGGCGATTGATGATCCGCCGGCATCAACGCAGGAGTTCGCCTTTCGTGTGCATTTTTGATCTGTGCTTTCATACAGTGTTTTGTGCGGGGCACCTTACAATCCGCCGCCATGGCAACCCAATCAAGCGACTATTCCGAAGGCTCCATCCGCGTTCTCAAAGGGTTGGAGCCGGTCAAGCAGCGGCCGGGCATGTACACCCGTACCGACAACCCGCTGCACATCATTCAGGAAGTGCTGGACAACGCCGCCGACGAGGCGCTGGCCGGGTTCGGCAAGAAGATCAAGGTCACGCTGCATGGCGACGGCTCGGTCAGCGTGGAAGACGACGGGCGCGGCATTCCGTTCGGTCTGCATCCGGAAGAAAAGGCCCCGGTGATCGAACTGGTCTACACCCGGCTGCACGCGGGCGGCAAGTTCGACAAGGGCAAGGGCGGCGCCTACAGCTTTTCAGGGGGGCTGCACGGCGTGGGTGTGAGCGTGACCAACGCCCTGTCGAGCCGGCTGGAAGTCGCCAGTTTCCGCGAAGGCCAGGTGGCGCGCCTGGCCTTTGCCGGTGGCGACGTGATCGAGCCGCTGGTGGTGGTGCCCAAGGGCGAGGGCGATCGCCGGCAGGGCACCACGGTGCGCGCCTGGCCCGACGCCAAATACTTCGACGCGGCCACGCTGCCGCTGGGCGAGCTGACCCACCTGCTGCGCAGCAAGGCCGTGCTGATGCCGGGTGTGCAGGTGACGCTGGTCAACGAAAAGACCCGCGACACCCAGAGCTGGCAGTACAAGGGCGGGCTGCGCGACTACCTGCAGCAGACGCTGACCACCGATCCGGTGATCCCGGTGTTCGACGGCGAAGGTTACGCCGACAGCAAGGACGACACGTTCGCCGAAGGCGAGGGCGCGGGCTGGTGTGTGGCGTTCACCGAAGACGGTGCGCCGGTGCGCGAGAGTTACGTCAACCTCATTCCCACCAGCGCGGGCGGCACCCACGACAGCGGTCTGCGTGACGGCCTGTTCCAGGCGGTCAAGAGCTTCATCGAGCTGCACGCGCTGCTGCCCAAGGGCGTGAAGCTCCTGCCCGAGGACGTGTTCGCGCGGGCTTCGTACGTGCTCAGCGCCAAGGTGCTGGACCCGCAGTTCCAGGGCCAGGTCAAGGAAAAACTCAACTCCCGCGACGCGGTGCGCCTGGTGTCCAATTTCGTCAAGCCGGCGCTGGAGCTCTGGTTGAACCAGCACGTCGAATACGGCAAGAAGCTGGCCGAGCTGGCCATCAAGGCGGCGCAGACGCGCCAGCGCGCCGGGCAGAAGGTCGAGAAGCGCAAGGGTTCGGGCGTGGCCGTGCTGCCGGGCAAGCTGACCGATTGCGAGAGCCGCGACATCGCCCACAACGAGCTGTTCCTGGTGGAGGGCGACTCGGCCGGCGGCAGCGCCAAGATGGGCCGCGACAAGGAATGCCAGGCGGTGCTGCCGCTGCGCGGCAAGGTGCTCAACACCTGGGAGGTCGAGCGCGACCGCCTGTTCGCCAACACCGAAATCCACGACATCTCGGTCGCCATCGGCGTCGACCCGCACGGGCCGGCCGATTCACCGGACCTGAGCGGCCTGCGCTACGGCAAGGTCTGCATCCTGAGCGACGCCGACGTCGACGGCTCGCACATCCAGGTGCTGCTGCTGACGCTGTTCTTCCGCCATTTTCCCAAGCTGATCGAGACCGGGCACGTGTACGTGGCGCGGCCGCCGCTGTTCCGGGTGGATGTGCCGGCGCGCGGCAAGAAGCCCGCCAGCAAGCAGTACGCGCTGGACGAGGGCGAGCTCAACGCCATCCTCGACAAGTGCGCCAAGGACGGGGTGCCGCGCGAGAAGTGCCAGATCAGCCGCTTCAAGGGGCTGGGCGAAATGAACGCCGAACAGCTGTGGGACACCACGCTCAACCCCGACACGCGCCGCCTGATGCCCGTGGCGCTGGGCGCGCTCGACTTCGCCGGCACCGAGGCCCTGATCACCAAGCTCATGGGCAAGGGCGAGGCGGCGGCGCGGCGCGAACTGATGGAGCTGCACGGCGATTCGGTGGAGGTCGACGTCTGATGCGCCACCTGGCGCGCTCGGGGGCTTGCCTGCTGGCGCTGTGGCTGGCCCTGGCCGGACCGGCGTCGGCCCAGGTCTGGGGTTTTGTGGACCCGCAAGGGGTGCCGCACTTTGCCGGTGAACGCGTGGATGCGCGCTACGCCCTGCTGTACGCGGGCGATGCCGACGTGGGTGCGGCCGAGGGGGCTGCGGCAGCCCCGGCGCGCCTGCTGGCCACGTTCGAGGTGTCCATCGCCTACAAGGCCGTGCGCCACCTGATGCGCGAAGCCGCGGCCGCGGCCGGGCTCGAATACGAACTGCTCAAAGCCGTGGTGGCGACCGAGTCCGGCTTCGATCCGCAGGCCGTGAGCCCGCGCGGGGCCATCGGTCTGATGCAGCTCATGCCCGACACCGCGAGCCGTTTCGGTGTGCACGCCACGGCCCGGCAGCCGGTGCCTGCGCGCCTGACCGACCCACGCACCAATCTCCAGGCCGGGGCCCGCTACCTGGCCTGGCTGCTGCGCCGCTTCGACGGCCAGACCGAGCTGGCGCTGGCCGCCTACAACGCTGGCGAAGGCGCGGTGCAGCGCTACGGCAACCAGATTCCGCCCTTTGCCGAAACCCAGCGCTACGTGCGCACGGTTTCCCGCCTGCACCAGTTGCTGCGCCCGCCGGCCACCGGGCCGGCCGACACCACCGTCTCCCTGCGGGAGCGCCCCGCCCGCGTGAGCGCGGTGCTGCCGGCACCGGCCGGGGCGGCCTCCCTTTCTGCTTTTCTTCACTGACCGATGGACACCCTCATTCCCGATCTTTCCGCGCCCGCGGGCGGCGACGCCGGTGACGACAACCTGGCCAGCTACGCCCAGCGGGCCTACCTGGAATACGCTCTTTCGGTGGTCAAGGGCCGCGCGCTGCCCGACGTGGCCGACGGCCAGAAGCCGGTGCAGCGCCGCATCCTTTACGCCATGGACCGCATGGGCCTGGGCTTTTCCGGCAATACCGCGGCCAAGCCGGTCAAGAGCGCCCGTGTGGTCGGCGACGTGCTCGGCAAGTACCACCCGCACGGCGACAGCGCGGCGTACGACGCGCTGGTGCGCATGGCGCAGGACTTTTCCCAGCGCTACCCGCTGATCGACGGCCAGGGCAACTTCGGCAGCCGTGATGGCGATGGCGCCGCTGCCATGCGCTACACGGAAGCGCGCCTGTCCAAGATCACCGGGCTGCTGCTGGACGAGATCGACCAGGGCACGGTGGACTTCATGCCCACCTACGACGGCTCGTTCGAAGAACCCAAACAGCTGCCCGCGCGCCTGCCGTTCAACCTGCTCAACGGCGCCAGCGGCATCGCCGTGGGCCTGGCCACCGAGATCCCCAGCCACAACCTGCGCGAGGTCGCCGATGCCTGCGTGGCGCTGGTCAAAAACCCCAGGCTCAGCGACGAGGAACTGCTGAGCATCCTGCCCGGACCGGATTACCCCGGTGGCGGCCAGATCATCAGCCCGGCCGGCGACATCGCCGACGCCTACCGCACCGGCCGCGGCAGCCTCAAGGTGCGCGCGCGCTGGAAGATCGAAGACCTGGCGCGTGGCCAGTGGCAATTGGTGGTGAACGAGCTGCCGCCCGGCGTGAGCAGCCAGCGTGTGCTCGAAGAGATCGAGGAGATCACCAACCCCAAGGTCAAGGCCGGCAAGAAGGCGCTGACCCAGGACCAGACCCAGCTCAAGGCCAGCATGCTGATGGTGCTCGACGCGGTGCGCGACGAGTCGAGCAAGGACGCGCCGGTGCGCCTGGTGTTCGAACCCAAGAGCAGCCGCATCGAGCAGCAGGAGCTCATCACCGCGCTGCTGGCCCACACCAGCCTGGAAAGCTCGGCGCCGATCAACCTGACCATGATCGGGCTCGATGGCCGGCCGACGCAGAAGAGCCTGCGCCAAATGCTGGAGGAGTGGATCGAATTCCGCCAGACGACGATCATTCGCCGCAGCCAGCACCGCCTGAACAAGGTGCTGGACCGCATCCACATCCTCGAAGGCCGGCAGCTGGTGCTGCTGAACATCGACGAGGTGATCCGCATCATCCGCCACAGCGACGAGCCCAAGGCTGCGCTGATCGAGGCGTTCAAACTCAGCGATCGCCAGGCCGAGGACATTCTTGAAATCCGCTTGCGCCAGTTGGCCAAGCTTGAAGCGATCAAGATCGAGCAGGAACTGAAGGAGCTGCGCGAAGAGCAGGGCAAGCTCGAAGACATTCTGGCCAATCCGGCGAGCTTGAAGCGCCTGATGGTCAAGGAAATCGAGCAGGACGCCAAGACCTTCGCCGACCCGCGCCGCACCCTGATTCAGGCCGAGAAGAAGGCCGTGGCCGAGATCAAGGTGGTGGACGAGCCGGTCACGGTGGTGATCTCCAGCAAGGGCTGGGTGCGTGCGCGCACCGGCCACGGCCACGAGGCCGCCAGCTTCGCCTTCAAGGCCGGCGATGGCCTGTACGGCACCTTCGAGTGCCGCACAGTGGACGTGCTCATCGTTTTCGGCACGGCACAGAACGGTGTGGGTCGTGTGTACAGCGTGCCGGTGGCCAGCCTGCCAGGGGGGCGTGGCGATGGCCAGCCGATCACGACGCTGATCGATCTGGAAGCCGGCACCCAGCCCGCGCACTACTTCGCCGGCCCGGCCAACGCCACGCTGCTGCTGTCGGGCACCGGCGGTTACGGCTTCCTGGCGACGGTCGAGAACCTGGTCTCGCGCCAGAAGGCGGGCAAGGCCTTCATCAGCGTGGGCGAGGGCGAAACCATCTGCGCGCCCTCGCACGTGGCCCACAGCTCGGGCAGCCAGCCGCTGGTGCCCGCGACGCACGTGGCCTGCGCCTCGACCGGCGGGCGCATCCTGACCTTCGAGATCGGCGAACTGAAGCTGATGGAGAAAGGCGGTCGTGGCCTGATGCTGATCGACCTGGAGGACAAGGACACGCTGGCTGGCGCCTGTGCCTACACGCGCAGCATCCGCATCGACGGCATCGGCCGTGGCGGCAAGGAGCGCGACGAGACGCTCGAAATCCGCAGCCTCAACAACGCCAAGGCCGCGCGGGCACGCAAGGGCAAGGCGGCCGACCTCGGCTTCAAGCCGCAGCGCATCACCCGGGTGGAATGAGCATGGCGTTCAGCGGTGCCAGCGTGGTGATCATGGCCGTGGGCTTTGCGCTTGCGTTCGGGGCGGCGCGGCTCGTCGGCCGGTGGCTCAGGGCGCGGCGCGAGGCCCGTGCGGCGGAGCAGGCCCGCGAGGCCCTGGCGCAACAGAGCCGGCAGGTCCGGCGGGCCGCCGCGCGCCGACAAAAGCACTGACGCGGGCGGGGCCTGGGCGCAGCCCGCAGAATGGTGGTTCACGGAAAGGACGGCCATGAAATCACTGGGCAAACGCGCTGACGGCGAGCGGCTGGACCGCATGAAGGGCTCGCCGCAGTGGCGCGGCGAGGGCTTTCACAACGTCTACCCGGTGGCGCCGGGGCTGCGCGACCCGGGTGTGCCCTTTCCGGGCCTGACCGATTTCCTGTGTGGCGGCGAGCGCCGTGTGCCCACCGCGCCGCTGCCCGCCGTGAACCCGCTCGAAGGCTGGCGCCGGGCCCCGCAGAGCGGTCTGCGGGCCACCTGGCTCGGGCATTCGACGGTGCTGATCGAGATTGGCGGCAAACGCCTGCTGACCGACCCGGTCTGGGGGCCGCGCGCCTCGCCGTCCACCCTGGTTGGCCCCAAACGCTTTCAGCCCGTGCCGCTCAAGGTCAAAGAACTGCCTCCGGTGGACGCGGCCCTGGTCTCGCATGACCACTACGACCACCTGGACTACCCCACGGTGCGCGAGCTGAACAAGCGCGGGGTGCCCTTCGTCACCTCGCTCGGCGTCGGTGCGCACCTGCAGGCCTGGGGCGTGCCGGCCGAACGCATCACCGAACTGGACTGGTGGGAGAGCCACCGCCTGCCGGGCAGCGAGGTCACCGTCACCGCAGCGCCTTCGCAGCACTTTTCCGGGCGCGGCCTCAAAGACCGCAACGCCACGCTCTGGTCCTCGCTGGTCATTCGGTCGGACCGGCACAGCGTGTTCTTCAGCGGCGACACCGGGCTGACCGACGCCTACGCCGAGATTCGCCAGCGCCTGGGCCCATTCGATCTGGTGATGCTGGAGATCGGCGCCTTCCACCCCGCCTGGGGCGACATCCACCTCGGGCCCGAGAACGCGATGAAGGCGCATGCGCTGCTCGGTGGTGGCGTGCTGCTGCCGGTGCACTGGGGCACGTTCAGCCTGGCGATGCACGCCTGGGACCAGCCAGCCGAGGTGCTTCATGCGCTGGCCGAGAAACACGATGCGCCGCTGCTGATGCCCCAACTGGGCCAGGCGGTGGAGCCCGCACACGTGGAGCGCACCGACCCGTGGTGGCGGCGCGTCGAGATCAAAGCCGGCCCGGCGCCGGCCGCCGAGCCCGATCACCCGCCCAAAAACCTGCCCAAGGCCCTGCAGTGGCCGCTGGACTGAATACACCGTCTGCTGCCATGACCGCACCCCGACCTGTCTTTGGACCTCACCTCAAGGGCTTCCCTTCGGCGGGCGCGCCACTCGTTCGCGAGCAGATCCCGGCGCAAGGCTGGAACCTGCTGCGTGGCGACCTGCCGCTGCCGCTGGCGGTGCTCAAACAGTCTGCCCTGCGGCACAACCTGCACTGGATGCGCGACTTCTGCGCGCAGCGCGCGCTGCATCTGGCACCGCATGGCAAGACCAGCATGTCGCCCGAGCTCTGGCAGATGCAGCTCGACGCCGGCGCCTGGGGTATCAGCTTCGCCACCGTGTTCCAGGCCGCCGTCGGCGCGCGCCATCGGGTGCCGGTGCTGCTGATCGCCAACCAGGTGATCCAGCGTGCCGAGCTCGACGCGCTGGCGGCGCTGCACGCCGAGCGGCCCGATCTGCGTTCGATGTTCCTGGTGGACGCGGTCGGGCAGGTCGACGCCATCTAGGCTTGGGCCGCCAGCCGGTCGTTCCAGGGCCGCTTCGAGGTGCTGCTGGAACTGGGCATCGCGGGCCAGCGCACGGGCACCCGCACGGCGGACGAGGCGCGGCAGACGGCCGCGCGCATCGCTGCCAGCCCGGTGCTGCAGCTCGTGGGCATCGAGTGCTACGAAGGCACGACCGCCCACTGCGACCACGCCAAAGACAGCGCCACCGTGCAGGGCCTGATGGACCGGGTGGATGCCATCGCGCGCGAAGCCATCGCGCAAGGTTGGTTCGGCCGCGACGAAATCGTCCTCACCGCGGGCGGCTCGGCCATCTTCGACCTCGTGGCGGCGCGCCTGACCCCCGAGCTTGGCCGCCCGGTGCGCGGCGTGCTGCGCTCGGGCTGCTACCTCACGCACGACCACCAGCGCTACACGCGCTACCTGTGCTGTGTGGCCGAGCGCCTGAACCTGCGTGAGACGCTGAAGCCCGCGCTGGAGGTGCTGGCCTGCGTGCAAAGCCAGCCCGAGCCCGGTCTGGCGCTGTTGTCCATGGGCAAGCGCGACGTCGCCCACGACCTGGACCTGCCGCAACCGGTGTGGCGGTCCGATGCCCAGGGTGGTGCGCCGCAGCCGGTACCGGCCCACTGGCGCATCGACGCGCTCAACGACCAACATGCCTATCTGCGCTTCGACGCGAGCGCGCCCCCGGCCGAATGGCCACATCTCGGCGAGACGGTGGCCAGCGGTACCTCCCACCCCTGCACCACCTTCGACAAGTGGCGCTGGTTGCCGGTGGTGGACGACGGCTACCGCGTGGTGGACGCCGTCAGCACCTGGTTCTGAACGCGTGCTGCGCGCCGGCAGCGCTTCAGCCTAGGTGGGCGAGGAGGCCTTGCAACGCGGGCGACAGCGGCCGCGGCACCGTTTGCCGCAGCAGGGCGTCCAGCGGCTCGCGCTGCGCCGCGAAGGAAAGGTGTGCGTCGAAGTAGCGGCGGCCTGCCAGTCCGCGATCGCGTGCCCGTCCGGGGTCCAGCAGCAGGCGGTCCAGCACCGTGGCCAGGCTGGCAGGCGTCGCCACCTCCAGCGCTCCGGCGGCCACCAGGGGCTGCAGGGCCGGGGCGGCGCTGGCGATCACTGGCACACCCATGGCCAGCGCGTCGCTGATTTTGGCCGGCATCTGCCACCGCGCGGGGCCGTACGACAGGTCTTGCATGAGGACACAGGCGTCGGCGGCGGCCACGATGGCCGGGGTGCGCCCAAAGGGCTGGTTGCCCAGCAGGTGCACCCGGATCCCGGGCACCGCGAGCAGCGCGGCCTGGAGGTTGGGGTCGGGAAACTCGCCGACCACGGTGAACACCGCGTTCGGGCAGCGCAGCGAGGCCATGGCGTGCGCCGTGTGCAACAGACCTTTGTGTGCCCGGGGTGTGCCGAAAAACAGCACCACCCGTGCGCCGGCGGGCAGGCCCAGCGCGGCGCGGCTGCGCTGGCGGTTGGCTTCGTCCGCCGGGCCGGCCGAACCGTCGCGGGCGTGCGCGAGAAGGAGCCCGCCATAACGCTGCTGCAGCGCCGGATTGGACACGGTGACGGCATCGAAGTCCCGGGCATGGCCGACCGCGATGCGGGTCCAGTCGGCACCGCGCAGTTCGTGCCATGGGGGCAACGCACCCTGTGTGGTCACGTACCCGTCCAGGGTGGTCGGTGTGGGGTCGCCGACGAAGCTCAGTTCCTCATCGTCGATGTCCATCAGCACCGTGGTGGACCAGCGCTGCTTGTAGAGCAGGCCCAGCACCAGGTTGGGGCCGCGGGGCTTGGACAGGTGCAGCAGGCGGCAGGGGTGGTGTTCGACAAAATGCCGGGCCTGCCGCACGAAGGCGCTCCAGTCATCGACCACCAGGGCCTGGAGCGGCAGGGCGGTGTCGCGGATCGGTTCCCAGAGGTGGGCGTGGGTGGCGCCGTCCAGGCAACCCATGAGCCCGGTCGGTGCGGCCTGGGCATGCAGTTCCGCCAGGGTGTGGGCGCGGCCGGCCGCGTTGTGGCCCAGGTCCCATCCGCAGACCCACTGCGCGCACCCGGCCGGGGATGGGGCGGGCGTCGGGGGGGGATCCACGGAGGTGGGGCCGCGATCAGCGGGTTTCCGGCGGGGGCAGTGGCTCGCCGATGGCGTAGAAGTGCCCGCCTGCCACGTGGTGCAGGCTGCGCAGATCGGGCGGGGCGGTTTCGAAATGCCAGCGCCCGTTGAAAAAGACGCGGTCGTCGGCCCAGGCGCTGACTACCTCGGCCAGGATCAGGTCGTGCGGGCCGGCAACGTGTGCGGTCGCCGGCAGGACCCGGCACTCCATCCAGGCGATGGCCCCTTGCACCAGCGGGCAGCCCGTCAGCGGCCCGGGCTCCCAGGCCACCTGGCAACGGTCGAGCTTGTCGGGGTGGTCCCGACCACTCTCGTTGCCGACCGCCCGCACCAGCCCGGCCTGGGCCGCGCAGGGCACACAGAGGCTGAGCACGCCGCTGGCTTCCACCAGGGTGCGGGTGAGGGTGGCCTTGTCGATCACCACCGAGACTTTCGGCGGCTCGAAATCCAGCGTCATGGCCCAGGCCGCCGCCATCACGTTGGCGCGGTCGCCGTGCCGGCTGCCCACCAGCACGGTGGGGCCGTGGTTGAGCAGGCGGCTGGCCCGGTCGAGGGGAACGGGATGCATCGCCATGGGCCGCGCCGGTGTGCCGCGTTCAGGCCAGCTCGGCGATCAGCTCGATTTCCACGCAGGCTCCCATCGGGATCTGCGCGACGCCGAAAGCGCTGCGGGCGTGTGCACCGATGGCTGGGCCAAAAACCTCGCCGAAGAGTTCGCTGGCGCCGTTGGTGACCAGGTGCTGTTCGGTGTAGGTGGGCGTGGAATTGACCAGGCTCATCACCTTGACGATGCGCTTGACGCCGTCAAGGTCGGTGCCGGCCGCGCGGGCCGCTGCTTCCAGCGTGCCCAGCAGGTCGATGGCGATGGCACGCGCCGCGGCCTTGCCTTCGTCGGTGGTGGTGTTCAGGCCGAGCTGCCCGGTCCAAGGCTTGCCGTCCCGCTTGGCGATGTGGCCGCTGATGAAGACCAGCTTGCCGGTCTGCACGAAGGGCACGTAGGCCGCGGCCGGCACGGCCACGGGGGGCAGGGCAATGCCGAGTTGGTGGAGTTTGTCGTAGACGCTCATGGAAGATTCCTGGTGTGCGGTGGGCGCCCTCGGTCGGGGCTCGGAAGCGCGATGGCTGCGGGCCATTCTATCGGGGGGCAGGCGGTGATCCGGGGCTGTCGCGGACGGTCCGGCACCCGGGGACAGGGCGCCGTCAGGCCGTGCTCAGAGCGTGGTTGGATAATCGCGCCTTTGCCCAACACAATCAACGAAGGAGATTCGTGATGATCACCACCCCCAGCGGCCTGCAATATGAAGACACCGTGATCGGACAGGGCGAGGTGGCCCAGGCCGGCCGCCCGGTGCAGGTGCACTACACCGGATGGCTGTTCCAGGACGGCGTGCAAGGCGCCAAGTTCGATTCCAGCAAGGACCGTGGCCTGCCGTTCGAGTTTCCCCTGGGGGCTGGCCATGTCATCAAGGGCTGGGACGAAGGCGTGCAGGGCATGGCCGTGGGGGGCACGCGCCGCCTCGTGATTCCGCCGCAGCTGGGTTATGGCGCACGCGGGGCCGGTGGCGTGATCCCGCCCAACGCGACCCTGCTGTTTGAAGTGGACCTGCTCGCCGTCTGATCGCCGCGCGGCCCGCTTCTGGAGACACGTTCATGACCTCCCTGTTTTCCCGCGCCCCGCGCGCGGTCCTGCCCATCCTGGGCCTGCTGGCGCCGGCGCTGGCCCGCGCCGCCGACCTGGACGGCAGCCAGCTGTCGGTGATGTGGGGCGTGCCGTTTGCCGGCATTCTGCTGTCCATCGCCCTGTTCCCGCTGCTGGCGCCGATGTTCTGGCACCACCACTTCGGCAAGATTTCGGCGGCCTGGGCGCTGGCGTTCCTGCTGCCTTTCGCCATCGTGTTCGGCCCGGGTGTGGCCGGGGCGGGCATCGTGCACGCGCTGCTGGCCGAGTACATCCCCTTCATCATCCTGCTCACCGCGCTGTTCACCGTGGCCGGGGGGATCTACATCCGGGGCAATCTGCGTGGCAGTCCGGGGCTGAACACGGCCATCCTGGCCATCGGTGCCGTGCTGGCGAGCTTCATGGGCACGACCGGTGCGTCGATGCTGCTGATCCGCCCGCTGATCCGTGCCAACGACAACCGCAAGCACGTGGTGCATGTGGTGGTGTTCTTCATCTTCATCGTCAGCAACGCCGGTGGTTCGCTCACGCCGCTGGGCGATCCCCCGCTGTTCCTGGGCTTCCTCAAGGGTGTGGATTTCTCGTGGACCTTCATCCACATCCTGCCCGACACCGCGCTGCTGGTCGGTGCGCTGCTGGCGATCTTCTACGCCATGGACTGGTGGTACTTTCACCGCCGCGAAGAAATCCGGCCGGTCGATCCCACGCCGGCAGACGAAAAGTTCGGCTTCGATGGTCGCATCAATTTCGTGCTGCTCGGCTGCGTGGTGGGGCTGGTGCTGATGAGCGGCCTCTGGAAGTCCGACGTGGTGTTCGACATCGCCGGTACCCACGTCGGTCTGCCGGGCCTGCTGCGCGATATCGGCCTGCTCGTTGTGACCGTGGTTTCGCTGCAGGTCACGCCAGGCAGCGTGCATGCGGACAACCAGTTCAACTGGGCACCGATGCAGGAAGTGGCCAAGCTGTTCGCCGGTATTTTCCTGACCATCATTCCCGTGATTGCCATGCTCAAGGCCGGTGTGGAAGGCCCCTTCGGCGCCATCGTGAAGGCGGTGACCAACCCGGACGGGTCGCCCAATCCGGCGGCCTATTTCTGGGCCACCGGCATCCTGAGTTCGTTCCTGGACAACGCGCCGACCTACCTGGTGTTCTTCAACACCGCCGGTGGCGACCCGCAGGTGCTGATGACCACGCTGGCACCCACGCTGGCCGCCATCTCGGCCGGCGCGGTGTTCATGGGGGCCAACTCCTACATCGGCAACGCGCCAAACCTGATGGTCAAGGCCATCGCCGAAGACCGCGGCGTCAAGATGCCCAGCTTCTTTGGCTACATGCTCTGGTCGGGCGCCATCCTGCTGCCGCTGTTCGCGCTGATGACCTGGGTGTTCTTCCTGTGATGCGGGGGCAACTGGCATGAGCGCGCGTCCCGCCATCCTCGTGGCCCGGGCCGTCTTCCCCGAGGTGATCGACAAGCTGCGGCTGCACTTCGAGGTGGAAACCACGCCCGACGGCGTGGCCTGGTCGCCGGCCGAACTGCGCGAACGCCTGCAGGGCAAGGTGGGCGTGCTCACCACCGGCAGCGAACGCATCGACGGCGCGCTGTTGGCGGCGTGCCCGCAGTTGAAGGTGGTGGCCAATCTGGCCGTCGGCCACAACAACTTCGATCTCGAAGCGATGACCAGCGCCGGCGTGCTGGGCACCAACGCGCCCGACGTGCTGACCGAAACCACGGCCGATTTCGGTTTCGCGCTGCTCATGGCCACCGCCCGCCGTGTCACCGAGAGCGAGCACTACCTGCGCGCCGGGCGGTGGAAGCAGTGGTCGCTGGACCTGTTCGCCGGGGCCGAGGTGCATGGCAGCACCCTGGGCATTCTGGGCATGGGCCGCATCGGCCAGGCCATCGCGCGCCGTGGCGCGCTCGGTTTCGGCATGCCGGTGATCTACCACAACCGCTCGCCCCTCTCGCCCGAGCAGGAGGCCCGCGTCGGCGCCCGCTATGTGGACCGCGACACGCTGTTCGCCCAGGCCGATCACCTCGTGCTGGTGCTGCCCTACACCCCGGCGGCGCACCACACCGTGGGCGCGGCCGAACTCGCCCGCATGAAACCCACGGCCACGCTCATCAACATCGCGCGGGGCGGCATCGTCGACGAGGATGCGCTGGTGGCGGCGTTGCGCGAGCAGCGCCTGGCCGCGGCGGGGCTTGACGTGTTCGAGGGCGAGCCGGCCGTCAATCCCGCGCTGCTGACCGTGCCCAACGTGGTGCTCACGCCCCACATCGCCAGCGCCACGCGGCCCACGCGCCTGGCCATGGCCACCCTGGCGGCCGACAACCTCATCGCCTACCTGACCGAAGGGCGGGCGCTGACCCCGCTGAACCCGCAGGTCATCGGCCGGCACTGAGTTGCCCCACCCGCTGCGCGGGTGGCGGCAGGCGCCGATAATCTCGCCCCATGAACGAGATGTGGTGGCTGTGGGTGGTGCTGGCGTTGCTGCTGGTCAACGGGTTGATCGGGGTGGCGCTGTGGCTCCGCAAGCCGCCGGTGGACGACCAGGCGCTCGCGCGTCAGCAGCAGCTGCTTTCGCAGTTGCAGAGCCTGGGCCAGCAGAGCACGCAGCGCATCGAGCGTGTTGAAAGCGAGTTGCGGCGCGAGATCGGCGAGAACGCGCGCGGTGGCCGCCAGGAGGTGCAGCAAACCCTGGCCACCTTCCAGGAAACCCTATCGCGCCAGGGGGCGGAAGCCACCCGCACCCAGAACGCGCAACTCGACGCCTTTGCCCAGCAACTGCTGCAGTTGCGTGGCACGCTGGGGGACACCCTGACGCAGCAGTTGCAGGCGATCAGCCTGGGCATCACGCAGCAGGCGGCCGAGGCGACGCGCACACAGAACGCGCAGATCGACGCTTTTGCGCAGCAACTGGTGCAACTGCGTGGCACGCTGGGCGACACGCTCACGCGCCAGTTGCAGGACCTGAGCGAGGCCAACGCACGCCGCCTGGCCGAGGTGCGCGCCACGCTGGAACAGCAACTGGCCCAGCTGCAGCAGAGCAACGCCGGCAAGCTCGAAGAGATGCGCGCCACGGTGGACGAAAAGCTGCACGCCACGCTGGAGGCCCGTCTGGGCGAGAGCTTCAAACAGGTGGCCGACCGGCTGGAACAGGTGCACCGGGGGCTGGGGGAAATGCAGACCCTGGCGCAAGGGGTGGGCGATCTCAAGCACCTGCTTACCAACGTGAAGACGCGCGGCATGTTCGGCGAGACCCAGCTCGCGGCTTTGCTGGAACAGGTGTTTGCGCCCGAACAGTACGCCGCCCAGGTGGTAACGCGGCCCAACAGCCGCAACGTGGTCGACTTCGCCATCCGGTTGCCCGGACGCGGTGACGACGGTGCGCCCTGCTGGTTGCCGATCGACGCCAAGTTCCCCAACGAGGACTACGAGCGCCTGCTCGATGCGCAGCAGCGCGCCGACGCCGAAGCCGCCGAGATCGCGGCGCGCGCCCTGGAGCAGCGCATCCGGCTGGAGGCGCGGTCGATCGCCGACAAATACCTGGAGCCGCCGCACACCACCGACTTCGCCATCCTGTTTCTGCCGACCGAAGGCCTCTATGCCGAGGTGCTGCGCCGGCCCGGCCTGATGGAGGCCCTGCAGCGCGACCACCGCGTCACGCTGGCCGGGCCGACCACGCTGATGGCCATGCTCAATTCGCTGCAGATGGGCTTTCGCACGCTGGCGCTGGAAAAGCGCAGCAGCGAGGTCTGGCAGGTGCTGGGCGCGGTCAAGACCGAATTCGGCAAGTTTGGCGATGTCTTGGCGAAGGTGAAGAACCAGACCCAGACGGTGCTCAACAGCCTGGATGCGGCCGAGGTGCGCAGCCGTGCCATGGGGCGGGCGCTCAAGTCGGTCGAAGCGCTGCCGCAGGACCGCGCGCAGGCACTGCTGCCGCCCGAGCAGGCCGACCCGCAGAGTGACGCTTGAGCCGCTCGCTGCTGCCGTCGCTGGTGCGCCTGATCGGGTCGCAGGTCTGTGTGCACGGGTGCATGACCGGCTTTCGCATGGCCGCGCCGCTCATGGCCTTGCGCGAGGGGCACAGCGCCATCGCGGTGGGCGTGCTGCTGGCGCTGTTTTCGCTGGCGCAGGTGGTGCTGTCGCTGCCGGCCGGGCGCTACGCTGACCGCCACGGACTCAAGCGACCGCTGCGGGTGGCCGTGGTGGTGGCCGTTGCCGGGGGGGCTTTGGCCGTGGCCTGGCCGGTGTTCGGGGTGCTGTGCCTGACCGCGCTCACCAGTGGCGCCGCGGCGGGTCTGGCCGTGATCGCTCTGCAGCGCCATGTGGGCGCGCTGGCCAGCAGCCCGGCCGAGCTGCGCCAGGTGTTCAGCTGGTTGGCGCTCGGGCCGTCGGTGTCGAACTTCCTGGGCCCGTTCGTGGCCGGTCTGCTGATCGATGCGGCCGGGTTTCGCGCCGCCTATCTGCTGCTGGCCCTGTTGCCGCCGCTCGCGCTGTGGTGGGTGAGGCCGGTCGCCGAGCTGCCGGCCAGCCCG
Organism: Hydrogenophaga electricum; assembly: GCF_030160815.1. NCBI lineage: Bacteria > Pseudomonadati > Pseudomonadota > Betaproteobacteria > Burkholderiales > Comamonadaceae > Hydrogenophaga > Hydrogenophaga electricum. The sequence continues at coordinate 252,692 of NZ_BSPB01000001.1, forward strand.
CGCCCGGCCGGGGCCGCGCGCTCGTCGTCGTGGACGCTGCTGCGTGAGCGGGGGTTCCGCGATCTCATGCTGGTCAATTGGCTGTTGTCGTCCTGCTGGGATGTGCACACCTTTCTGGTGCCGGTGATCGGCCACGAGCGGGGGCTGTCGGCCACGGTGATCGGGAGCATTCTGGGCGGCTTTGCACTCGCTGCCACCGCCATCCGCCTGCTCATGCCCTGGATCGCGGCGCGCCTGCACGAGGCCCAGGTGATCACCGTGGCCATGGTGGCGACGGCGGCGCTGTTCGCGGTGTATCCCCTGGCGCCGTCGGCCTGGACCATGGCCGCCCTGTCGGTGTTGCTTGGGCTGGCGCTGGGCTCGGTGCAGCCGATGGTGATGAGCACCCTGCACCAGATCACGCCCCGGCACCGGCATGGCGAAGCGCTGGGCCTGCGTTCGATGGCGATCAACGCGTCCAGCGTGGTCATGCCGCTGCTGTTCGGGTCTGCCGGGGCCCTGGTGGGGGTGGGGGCGGTGTTCTGGAGTGTGGGGGGGCTGGTTGGGGTGGGCGCGCCGCTGGCCTGGCGACTGCCCCGGCCGGAGGCCGACCCCGAACGGGTCAGGGGCGCTGGGTCGGACACTGCGGGGCCGCGTTGATCGCAGCGTCGTCGTTGTCCGCCAGCGTTTCGTGGTCCGGCAGGCGGAAGCCCAGACCCCGCAGATAGGTGTCGAGCACGCGGGTGCCAGTGTTCACCAGGTCGAAGGCCTCGGACTGCAGCAGCCAGTTCTGGATCAGGCCGTCGATCATCACATGCATGCCCAGGGCCGCTGTGGACACGGGCATGGCCAGGTGCACGCGCTCTCGGGCCGCAGCAGCGGCCAGCGCCTGTTCGGACTGCTGCATGCAATCGTTGCGCACCCGCAGGTGCCGTTCGCGGACGGCGGACATTTCGGTGGTGTATTCCACCTGATGGGTGGCGACCTCGAACACCCGGCGGGTCTGTTCATCGGTCGCCACGCGGCGCAGAGCCGTGCGCGTCATGAGGCGCAGCGCCCGCACCGGGTCGTCCACGCGGTCAGCGCTGGCCCCCAGGCAGGCCAGGGCTTCCTCCAGCGGCAGCGAAACCCGCTCCATCATGGCGTTGAACAGGTCGGCCTTGTCCTTGAAGTGCCAATAGATCGCCCCCCGCGTGGTGCCTGCAGCCACCGCAATATCGTGGAGCGACGTGTTGGAAACCCCTTTGTGCTGGAATAGCGTCTCGGCCGCATCAAGCAGCCGGTGTCGGGTGGCTTCGGCATCCGCCTTGGTTCGTCGGACCATGGCATACCTCCTGCATCGGTCATCAGCGTGTCGTCGAATTTCCCCAGAATATACATACATTCAAGAACGTATGTATACTCCGCCGCTTTGCCAGACCCGGGTCCTCGGTTATTGCCGGGGCAGAGCCCGTGCTGGTGGTTTTTTTCCGCCCTCGTCATCCCGAAGGATCGCCATGCCCAGCGCTCAACGTCCCCAAAGCTGCCTTGTTGCCGGCCAGAACCCGCGCCGCCGGCCCGTTTCCCGGAGCCCGTTGGGGCCCTTGTTCCTGTTGCCGCTGGTCGCCGCGCTGGCCGCCTGCAGCCCGTCGGAGGCGCCCCAGGCGGCGGCCGGTGGGGGCATGCCGGCGCCTGAAGTCGGTGTGGTGACGGTGGCGCCGGGTGATGTGGGATTGCTGACCGAATTGCCGGGGCGGCTGGAAGCCTCGCGCGTCGCCCAGGTGCGCGCCCGGGCGGCGGGCATCCTGCAGCAACGCAGTTTCCAGGAAGGCAGCGACGTCAAGGCCGGCCAAGTGCTGTTCCGCATCGATGCGGCGCCTTACGAAGCCGCACTGGCCAGTGCCAGGGCCAGTCTGGCCAAGGCCGAAGCCAGCCTGGTGCAGGCCACGGCGCTGGCGGACCGTTACAAGCCGCTGGTGGCCGAAAACGCCATCAGCCAGCAGGAATACGCCAACGCGCTGGCCGCGCAGAAGGTGGCCGAGGCCGATGTGGCGGCCGGCAAGGCCGCGGTGCAGACCGCCAGCATCAACCTGGGTTATGCCAACGTGACGTCGCCGATTTCCGGGCGCATCGGCCGCGCGCTGGTGACCGAGGGCGCGCTGGTCGGGCAGGGCGAGGCGACGGCGCTGGCGGTGGTTCAGCAGGTCAACCCGCTGTATGTGAACTTCACGCAGTCGGCCACCGAGGCCCTGCGTCTGCGCCGCGCCATGGAGGCGGGCCAGCTCAAGTCGGCTGGCCAGGACGCCGCGGCGGTGCGTGTGGTGCTGGAAGACGGCACCGAATACGGGCAGGTCGGTCGCTTGCTGTTTTCCGACCTCACGGTGGACAGCACCACCGGCCAGGTGACGCTGCGCGCCGAAGTGCCCAATCCCAAGGGCGTGCTGCTGCCGGGCCTGTATGTGCGCGTGCGCCTGGAGCAGGCCAAGGCCGGTGACGCCGTGCTGCTGCCGCAGCAGGCTGTCACGCGATCGGCCCAGGGCGACACGGTGCAGGTGGTGTCGGCCGAAGGCAAGATCGAACGGCGTGTTGTGCGCATCGGTGGCCAGCAGAACGGCCAGTGGGTGGTTCTGGATGGGCTCAAGACCGGCGAGCAGGTGATGGTCGACGGCTTCCAGAAGCTGCAGATGATGCCCCCGGGGACGCCGGTCAAGGCCGTTCCCTGGGCGCCGCAAGGTGCTGCCGCCGCGGCACCGGCCGGTGGTCAGGCCCCGGCCAAGAGCGAATAAGGAGCGCCCGACATGGCGAAGTTTTTCATCGACCGCCCCATCTTTGCGTGGGTGATCGCCCTGTTCATCATGGTGCTCGGGGCCGTGTCCATCACGCAGCTGCCGATCGCCCAGTACCCACCGGTGGCGCCGCCCGCCATCGTGGTTTCGGCCGCCTATCCCGGCGCGTCGGCCCAGACGCTCGAAGACAGCGTGCTGTCGGTCATCGAGCGCGAGATGAACGGCTCGCCCGGCCTGATCTACATGGAGTCGGTGGCGCAGGCCGACGGCTCCGGCAGCATCACGCTGAGTTTCGAGGCCGGCACCAACGCCGATCTGGCGCAGGTGGATGTGCAGAACCGGCTGTCGCGGGCCACGCCACGCCTGCCCGCTGCGGTGACGCAGCAAGGCGTGCGCGTGGACAAGTCGCGCAGCAACTTCCTGCTGTTCACCATCCTGTCGAGCGATGACCCGAAGTGGGACCCGGTGGCGCTGGGCGACTATGCCGCTCGCAACATCGTGCCGGAAATCCAGCGCATCCCTGGCGTGGGCCAGGCCCAGCTGTTCGGTACCGAGCGCGCCATGCGGGTCTGGATCGACCCGGCCAAGCTGCTGGGCCTGAACCTCAGCGCGGCCGATGTGACCACCGCCATCCGCGCGCAGAACGTGCAGGTGTCGGCTGGCGAAATCGGGGCCCTGCCCAACGTGGCCGGCCAGAGCATCGCCGCCACCGTGGTCGTCAACGGCCAGTTCAGCACGGTCGAGCAGTTCGGCGACATCGTGCTGCGGGCCGGCAGCGACGGCTCGACCGTGCGCCTCAAGGACGTGGCACGAATCGAACTGGGCGCCCAGGCCTACGCCACGGAAGCCCGTCTCAACGGCCAGCCTTCCACCGGTATCGGTGTGCAACTGGCGCCCAGTGGCAACGCCATGGCCACCGCCGAGGCGGTGCGCGCCAAGATGACCGAACTGGAGCGCTACTTCCCCGAAGGCATGCAGTGGGCCATCCCCTACGACAGCTCGCGCTTCGTGAAGATCTCCATCCAGCAGGTGGCCGAAACGCTGCTGGAAGCCGTGGCACTGGTGTTCCTGGTGATGTTCCTGTTCCTGCAGAACTGGCGCTACACCGTGATCCCGACCATCGTGGTGCCGGTGGCACTGCTGGGCACCTTTGCGGGCCTGCTGGCATTGGGCTTCTCGATCAACGTGCTGACCATGTTCGGCATGGTGCTGGTGATCGGTATCGTGGTGGACGACGCCATCGTGGTGGTGGAGAACGTCGAGCGCATCATGAGCGAAGAGGGCTTGCCGCCGCTGCAGGCCACGCGCAAAGCCATGGGCCAGATTTCGGGCGCCATCATCGGCGTGACCGTGGTGCTGATCTCGGTGTTCGTGCCGCTGGCTTTCTTCAGTGGCGCTGTCGGCAACATCTACCGCCAGTTCGCCGCGGTGATGGGCATGTCCATCGCCTTCTCGGCCTTCATGGCGCTGTCGCTCACGCCGGCGCTGTGCGCTACGCTGCTCAAACCGGTGGAGGCGGGGCACCATCACGAGAAGAAGGGTTTCTTCGGCTGGTTCAACCGTGGCTTCTCCCGCACCGCCAAGCGCTACGAAAAGGGCGTGGCGGCGCTGTTGCCGCGCGCCGGCCGCACGCTGGTGATCTATGCCGCCATCGTGGCCGCCGCCGCCGTGGTCTACAACCGCCTGCCCACGTCGTTCCTGCCGAACGAAGACCAGGGCAACATGCTCGTGAACGTGCAACTGCCGCCGGGGGCCACCCGCGAGCGCACGCTGGAAGTGATGAAGCAGGTGGAAGGCTTCGTGTTGCAGCAACCCGAAGTGGAGAGCATGGTGAGCGTGCTGGGCTTCAGCTTCTCCGGGCAGGGGCAGAACGCCGCGCTGGCGTTCGTGACCCTCAAGGACTGGACCGAACGCACCGGGCCGGGCAGCTCGGCCCAGGCGCTGGCTGGCCGTGCCTTCGGCGCGCTGTCGGGCATCCGCGATGCGTTCATCTTTCCGCTGAGCCCACCACCGATCCCCGAGCTCGGGGCGTCGTCGGGCTTCACGTTCCGCCTGCAGGACCGCGCCGGTCGTGGGCACGAAGCGCTGGTCGCCGCGCGCAACCAGTTGCTGGGCATGGCATCGCAGAGCAAGGTGCTGACCCAGGTGCGCCCGGACGGCCTGGAAGACGCGCCGCAGTTGCAGCTCGACATCGACCGCGACAAGGCCAACGCGCAAGGGGTGGACTTCGCGTCCATCAGCACCGCTATCGGCACCGCGCTGGGTTCCAGCTACGTGAACGACTTCCCGAACGCCGGCCGCCTGCAACGGGTGGTGGTGCAGGCCGACGCGGCCGCCCGCATGCAGCCGGAAGACCTGCTGCGCCTGAACGTGCTCAACAGCAAGGGGCAGGCGGTGCCACTGTCTGCCTTCGCCAGCACCCACTGGGTCACCGGCCCGATGCAGACCGTGCGCTACAACGGCTACCCGTCCATGCGCATCAGCGGTGGCGCGGCGCCCGGCTTCAGCACCGGTGACGCCATGGCCGAAATGGAAAAGCTGGCGGCGCAACTGCCGCAGGGCTTCGGTTTCGAATGGACCGGCCAGTCGCGCGAAGAAAAGCTGGCGGGTTCGCAGGCGCTCATCGTCTACGCGTTTGCCATCCTGGCGGTGTTCCTCTGCCTGGCAGCGCTGTACGAAAGCTGGTCGATTCCGTTCTCGGTGATTCTGGTGGTGCCGCTGGGTGTGCTCGGCGTGCTGCTGGCCACGCTGCTTCGCAACTATGCCAACGACGTGTACTTCCAAGTGGGGCTGATCACCATCATCGGCCTGTCGGCGAAGAACGCCATCCTGATCATCGAATTTGCCAAGGACCTGCAGGCCCAGGGCAAGAGCGTGATCGAAGCCGCGCTGGCGGCGGCGCACCTGCGCTTCCGTCCCATCGTCATGACCTCCATGGCCTTCACGCTCGGCGTGCTGCCGCTGGCCATCGCCTCCGGGGCCGGTTCCGCCAGCCAGCGGGCCATCGGTACCGGCGTGATCGGCGGCATGATCACCGGCACCGCGCTGGCGGTGATCTTCGTGCCGATCTTCTTTGTGGTCGTGCGTTCGCTGTTCAAGGGCAGCGCCCGCCAGCAACAGTTTGCGGCCGAACATTCGCACATCGGAGCCAAGAGCGATGAGTGACCTTGCTACCCCCCTGACCCGTTTCTCCCGCTCCGGCCGCTGGGCGCTCGGTGCCCTGGCCCTGGCCGCGCTGTCCGCCTGTTCGCTCACGCCCGAGTACCAGCGCCCCGAGGCGCCCGTGCCCGCCACGTTCAGTGGTGCGCCGGCCGCACAGGCCGCTGCTGCCGCCGCCCTGCCGGCCTGGAGCGATTTCGTGGCCGACGAGCGCCTGCGCGAAGTGGTCCGGCTGGCATTGGCCAACAACCGCGACCTGCGCGTGGCAATGGCCAATGTCGAACAGGTCCGTGCCCAGTACCAGATCGCCCGCGCCAACGTGGCGCCCACGCTGAACGTGGGCGTGACGGGCGAGCGTGTGGCCACCGAAGGCGGCAACATCAGCAGCACCTACACCGCCGGCCTGCTGGTGAGCGCCTGGGAGATCGATTTCTTCGGCCGCCTCGGCAGCCTGCGCGAAGCGGCGCTGGCCAACTTCCTGGCCAGCGAAGAAGCCTTGCATGCGGCGCAGACCAGCCTGGTGGCGGCCGTGACGAGCACCTGGCTGACGCTGCAGGCCGATGAGGAACTGCTGGCGCTGACGCGCGACACCCAGGTCACGCGCGACGAATCACTGCGCCTGACGCGCCTGCGGTTCGAGAACGGCGCTTCGTCCGCGCTGGACCTGCGGCAGGCCGAGTCGCTGGCGGCCACCGCGCGGGCCACGCTGGCCCAGCAGCAGCGCCAGCGCGAACAGGACCGCAATGCGCTGGCTTTGCTGGTGGGGCAGGCGGTGCCGGCCGAATGGCTGCCGCAGGTGCCTTCGGCCCAAACCGTTGCCCTTCCCGATGTGCCCGAAGGCCTGCCTTCGGACCTTCTGGAGCGCCGTCCGGACATCCGCCAGGCCGAGCAGCAATTGCGTGCGGCCAATGCCAACATCGGCGCGGCCCGTGCGGCTTTCTTTCCGCGTATCTCGCTGACCTCGTCGCTGGGTTCGGCCAGCACCGAGCTGTCGGGGCTGCTCAAGGACGGCTCCTGGGGTTTCACGCTGGCACCGCAGGCGCTGCTGCCGATCTTTGATCTCGGCCGCAACCAGGCCTCGCTCGGCGCGGCCCGCGCCGCACGCGACGGCGCCGTGGCCCAGTACGAGAAGAGCATCCAGACCGCGTTCCGCGAAGTGGCCGACGCGCTGGCCGGCCGGGCCACCCTGGGCGAACAGCTCAAGGCGCAGGAAGACCTCGTGCGTGCCGAGTCCGACCGCATGCGTCTGGCCGAGCTGCGTTACCGCAACGGCGTGGCCAGCTACCTCGACGTGCTCGATGCCCAGCGTTCGCTGTTCACGGCCCGGCAGGCGCAGGTGCAGACCGCGCTGGCGCAGCGCCTGAACCAGGTCACGCTGTACAAGGCCCTGGGCGGCGGCTACTGAAGCATCCCTGGCGCGGCGTCTGCCGCGTCCCGGTGGCCCGCCGCCGGCGGGCCACCCTGTTTATCCGCAGCGCGACGGCACGTCCGGCAGGTTGTAGAACGCCAGGATGTGTTCCCAGGCCGTCTGCGGGTCGTCCACGTACTTGACCAGGTTCACGTCTTCCGGCGAGATCGTGCCTTCTTCCACCAGCAGATCGAGGTTGAGCAGCCGGCGCCAGTAGTCGCTGCCGAACAGCACGATGGGGACCGGCTTGGCTTTCTGGCACTGCACGAGCGTGATGACCTCGAACAGCTCGTCCAGCGTGCCGAAACCGCCGGGGAACGCCACCAGGGCCTTCGCGCGCATCATGAAGTGCATCTTGCGCATCGCGAAGTAGTGGAACTTGAAGCCCAGGTCGGGTGTGACGTAGGCGTTGCCCGACTGCTCGTGCGGCAGCGTGATGTTGAGCCCCACATTCAGGGCCCCTTCGTCGTGGGCGCCCCGGTTGGCGGCTTCCATGATGCCGGGCCCGCCGCCGGTGCAGACGAACATCTGCTCCTCGCGCGGGCAGTGCCGGCTGTAGCGGGCGACGATGCGCGCGAATTCACGGGCTTCGTCGTAGTAGTGGGCGTTGCGCATCAGGGCGCGTGCCTTGGCGATGGTGCGTGCATCGCCCCCGGCCTCGGCGGCGGCGAGCTGTTCGGCGGCCACCGCGGGTTCGCGGATGCGGGCGCTACCGAACACCACGACGGTGTGCTGAACGCCCATGCTGGCCTGCGCCAGATCGGGTTTGAGCATTTCCAGCTGGATGCGGATGCCCCGGGTTTCCCGCCGGAGCATGAACTCGGGGTCGGCGAAGGCCAGGCGGTAGGCGTCGGCGGTCAGGGCGGTGCCGTTGTTGGACTGGGCCTGCAGCTCGGCCCAGGCGTCGGCCAGGCGCTGTTCGCTCAGGTGCTGGGTGGGTTGCATCGAGAGGGTCCTTTCAGCGGTGTCTTGAAACGGGAGGATGGCGCTCAGAGCCCGAGCGCGAGGGCCAGCGGGACAAAGACCACGGACAGGGCATTGCCCAGCATGATCATTGCGCCCACCTTGTCGGGTTCCTGGCCATAACGTTCGGCAAGCATGTACTGCACCACGGCGGGTGGCAGGGCGGCAAACAGCAGCAACTGGCCCCGCGCCGCACCTTCCAGGCCGAGGGCCCAGGCCAGCGGAATGCCCAGCGCGAGTCCGATCAGTGGGCGGGCCAGGGCACCGAGCAGGCCCTGTGCAAGGCCGCTGCGGGTGAGCGATGTCAGGCGCGTTCCCAGGGCAAAGAGCATCATGGGCAGCAGGGCGTCGCCCAGCAGCTTCATGCCGGCCAGCGCCGGGGCGGGAGGGCGCAGGTCGGTCAGCGCGCTGGCGAAACCCAGTGCGGTACCGATCATCAAGGGGCTGGTGAGCAGGTCGCGGGTGCGCGCCACGCGGCTGGTGATGCGTGCCCCGACAGAAAAATGCAGCAGGTTGCTGACCGCGAACAGGGCAACGGCGGCCCCGAAATTCGCGGTGCCGAAGGCCAGCAGAGCCAGCGGCAGGCCCATGTTGCCGCAGTTGTTGAACATGATCACCGGCACCAGGGTGCGCGGTTCGGCGCCGAAGCGGCGCGCCAGGGGCCAGGCCAGCAGGCCACTGCCCAGGATCAGCACGGTGCCGCCGATGAGCAGCGGCACATGGGCGGAGAGCTGGAAGTCGCGGTCGGCCAGGGCGGCATACACCAGCAGCGGCGCCAGCACATCCAGCGCGATGCGGTTGAAGGCACCGAGGTCTGGCGCGTGCCGGCGCCCGTAGGTGTAGCCGATCGCCACGATCAGGAAGACCGGGACGATCACGTCGGCGATGCGGGACAGCAGTTCCATGGTGGGGGCGAAAAAAAGGCTCCGTCAGGAGCCTGGGTGGGAGGTCGCCAACGGCCTCCCGCCGGGGCGCGCTGGAGGCCGTCCGTCCTGTCGGGGAGCGGCGATCCGCGCAGCGCCGGCGCGTGCAAGCACGGTGTTCAGACGCGCTTGCGGTATTCGCCGGTGCGGGTGTCGATTTCGATCTTGTCATCCTGGGCCACGAACAGCGGCACGGCGACTTCGAAACCGGTGGCGATCTTGGCGGGCTTGAGCACCTTGCCCGAGGTGTCGCCCTTGACGGCGGGTTCGGTCCAGGTGATCACGCGCTCGACGCTGGTGGGCAGTTCGACCGAGATGGCTTTGCCGTCGTAGAACACCACTTCCACGGCCATGCCGTCTTCCAAGTAGTTCAGGGCATCGCCCATGTTCTCGGCTTCCACCTCGTACTGGTTGTACTCGGTGTCCATGAACACGTACATCGGGTCGGCGAAGTAGGAGTAGGTGCACTCCTTGTGGTCCAGGATGATCTGGTCCATCTTGTCGTCGGCCTTGAACACGACTTCGGTGCCGATGTTGCCCAGCAGGCCCTTGAGCTTCATGCGGACGGTGGCCGCGCCGCGGCCGCCGCGGGCGTATTCGGTGCGCAGGACGATCATCGGGTCCTTGCCGTGCATGATGACGTTGCCGGCGCGGATTTCTTGGGCGATTTTCATGGTGAATCTGGGAGTAGGTAGGGTTCCAGCCGCGGGGCAGGGGTCCCACCCCATGCGGAACTTCCGGCGGCAAAGCGGGCCGTGGCCCTTTGCAAAACCTGCGATTTTAACCAATCCCGATGGCGCCCCGCCTGTCCAGCCCTTCGATGCTGGCCGCGTTGCGCCAGATCCGCATCGCGTTGGCATTCCCGATGAGCACGGGATGATGCTCACGCACCGGGGGTCGGGGCCCGAGTTGCCGGCGGTCGCGGTGTTGCGGGAGGCGTTCCTGCGTGTGGCACCGGCGCTGAGCGAGGGGCGCGCCGGCTGAGCCACGCCGGCGGGGTCAGTGGGGCGCGGTGGCCGCCACGAAATCCAGCAGTTGCGACACCAGATCGGGTTGCGCGAGCAGCCGTTCCCGGGCGCGGGCCAGTGTGGCTACCCAGTCCATCGGATCGTGAGCGGGCATGTCTTGCGGCGTGTCGGCGTTCCAGCAGCGGTGCACCGAACGCAGGTCGGGCGGGGCGTCCAGCCAGTCCAGGAAGGCCGCCAGCTTGGCGTGGTGGGCGCCGTCGTGTTGCGGGTAGATGTGCCAGACCAGCGGCCGGCCGGCCCACAGGGCGCGCACCAGCGAGTCTTCACCCCGCACCCAGTTGGTGTCGCTGGCCCAGAGGCCTTCGTCGAATTCGGCCTGGCTGCAAGGGGGGCGCCAGGTCAGGCGCAACGGGCCGTGCTGTGTGGCCGGGCCCAGGTGCTGGCGCACCGCGGCGGCGGCGCGACCCGGGGCCACCAGCACGTGGGCGGGGGGCTGGTCGGGTGCGCGCAGCCTGTCCAGCCAGGCGGGCAGGCCGGCAGGTTCGTAGCAGAACAGGTTGTGCACGGGTTCGCCCTGCCAGCCGTCGGCGTGCCGATGCAGCCAGGCGCTGCGGTCGAAGCGGACCTGGCGTGCCGCCAGGTCGGTTTCGCGCAGCAGGCCGCCCGTGTCCGGCGTGAAGCCGGGGTAGAAGAAGTGTTTGGTGCGGCCGGCCAGGGGGCCGTTGAGCACGGGTGAAGGCAGGCGGTGCATGCGCGCCACGTAGCTTTCGGCGCTCAGGTATTCCAGGTTGATCCAGGGGCCGGGCCGTGGGGCCACGGCCAGCACCCAGTCCGGCGGGATGTCGCAGCCGAAGGTTTCGACGAGCACATCGCCGGGGGCCAGCCCGGTTGGCGGCATGCCTTGCCAGGGCCGCACCTGCACGTCCGGGTCGCCTTCGGGCGCCATCCACGCGAGCGCCGAGGCGTCGTCCACCCACAGACGGACGCGTTGGCCACGAGCGGCCAGCCCCTGCGAGAAGCGCCAGCCCACGCCGATGTCGCCGTGGTTGTCGACCACGGTGCAGAAAACGTCCCAGAGCAGCGAAGGCATGGCGCGCATTGTCCACAATAGCGCCCATGACCGATGCCCCGTCCGACGCCGACAAACCCGCGCACAGCCAGGCGTTGCTGGCCCAGGTGACCGCACTGCCGCCCTTGCCCGGCGTCTACCGCTATTTCGACGCCCAGGGCCAGGTGCTCTACGTGGGCAAGGCGCGCAACCTGAAGAAGCGCGTCAGCAGCTATTTCCAGAAGAACCACGATGGCACGCGCATCGGCCACATGGTCAGCCGCATCGTGCGCATGGAGACCACGGTGGTGCGCTCCGAAGCCGAGGCGCTGCTGCTGGAAAACAACCTGATCAAGACGTTGAACCCCAAGTTCAACATCCTGTTTCGCGACGACAAGAGCTACCCCTACCTGAAGATCACCGGCACGCGCGAAACCTACCGCACCGCCGGTGCCTTGCCCGTGCCGTCCCTGGCGTTCCCGCGCATGGCCTATTACCGGGGCGTGGTGGACCGGCGCCACAGCTACTACGGGCCGTACCCGAGCGCCTGGGCGGTCAAGGAGTCGATCACGCTGCTGCAGAAAGTGTTTCGCCTGCGCACCTGCGAGGACACGGTGTTCACCAACCGCACGCGGCCCTGTCTGCTCTACCAGATCAAGCGCTGCAGCGGCCCCTGCGTCGACCTGGTCGATTCGGAAGACTACGGGCGCGACGTGGCGGCGGCCGAGCGCTTCCTGCGTGGCGAGACCCAGCAGGTGCTGGACGAGCTGGAAATGCGCATGATGGCGCACGCCGACCGGCTCGAATTCGAGCAGGCGGCCGAAATCCGCAACCAGATGAGCGCGCTGTCCAGGGTGCTGCACCAGCAGGCCATGGAAAGCGCCAGCGACCGCGACGTGGACATCCTGGCCGTGCGCGTGCTCGGCGGCAAGGCTTGCGTGAACCTGGCCATGGTGCGCGGTGGCCGCCACCTGGGCGACCGGCCGTACTTTCCCGCGCACGTGGACGATGCCACCCAGATCGACGAGGGCCTGGGCACGGAAGGTGGCGCGTCGCCGGTGGCCGGTGCGGACCCGCTGGAGCGCGTGCACGTGCGCGTGCTCGAGGCCTTTATCGCCCAGCATTACCTGGGCACCGCGCTGCCGCACACACTGGTGACCAGCCACGCCGTCAGCAAGGCCCTGATGGAGGCCCTGACCGAGCAGAACGGCGCCCGCGTGCACGCGGTGCACCAGCCGCGCGAGCACCGCCGCGCCTGGCTCGACATGGCGCAGAAGAACGCCGAGATCGCGCTGGCACGGTTGCTGGCCGAAGAGGGGTCGCAGCAGGCGCGCACCCGTGCGCTGGCCGAAGCGCTGGGCCTGCCGGACGACAACCTCGACGAGCTGCGCATCGAGTGTTTCGACATCTCGCACACGGCGGGCGAGTCGACCCAGGCCTCGTGCGTGGTGTTCGAGGCACACAAGATGCAGAACAGCCAGTACCGCCGCTACAACATCGACGGCATCACGCCGGGCGACGACTACGCCGCCATGCGCCAGGTGCTGCTGCGGCGTTACGGCAGGATCGCCGAGGCCTTGCGCGCCGAGCAGGGCGAGGCCCTGGCGGAGGCGCCGGAGCGCAGCGACGACGCGCCCGATCCGGCGGTCGTGGCAGCCGCCGAATCGGCCGAACCGCCCAAGGGACCGCGCATGCCCGACCTGGTGCTGGTCGACGGGGGCAAAGGCCAGGTGTCGATGGCGCGTGAGGTGTTCCAGCAACTGGGCCTGGACCTCGCGCTGATCGTCGGTGTGGAAAAGGGCGAAGGCCGCAAGGTCGGGCTGGAAGAACTGGTGTTCGCCGATGGCCGCCCCAAGGTCTACCTGGGCCACGATTCGGCCGCGCTGATGCTGGTGGCGCAGATCCGCGACGAGGCCCACCGCTTCGCCATCACCGGCATGCGCGCGCAACGTGCCAAGGTGCGCACCGGCGGCAGCAAGCTCGAAGACATCCCGGGCGTGGGGCCCAAGAAGCGAGCCCGTCTGTTGCAACGCTTCGGCGGCGTGCGTGGGGTGGCGGCCGCCAGCGTGGAGGATTTGGCGACCGTGGACGGCATTTCGGCCGAACTGGCCGATGCCATCTACCGTGCGCTGCGCTAAGGGCGGGCTCCCGCATAATCACGCACCATGTTCTTCAACCTTCCCACCTTGCTGACCTGGGCGCGCATTGTTGCGATCCCGCTCATCATCGGCGTCTTTTACTGGGAAGGTCTGAACGCCGCGCAGCAGAACCTGCTGGCGACGGTGCTGTTCGTGGTGTTTGCCCTGACCGACTGGGCCGATGGTTACCTGGCCCGCAAGCTGAACCAGACCTCGGCATTCGGCGCCTTCCTCGATCCCGTGGCCGACAAGTTCCTGGTCTGTGCCAGTCTGCTGGTGCTGGTGCACCTGGACCGCGCCAACGTGTTCGTGGCGCTGATCATCATCGGTCGCGAGATCGCCATCTCGGCGCTTCGCGAATGGATGGCCATCATCGGTGCCACCAAGAGCGTGGCGGTGCACATGATCGGCAAGCTCAAGACCACGGTGCAGATGGTGGCGATCCCCTTCCTGCTGTTCAACGGCGTGCTGCTCGGCGTGGTCGACACGCACGTCTGGGGCACATGGCTGATCTGGGCCTCGGCCGTGCTGACGGTCTGGTCGATGGTCTATTACCTGCGCAAGGCCTTGCCGGAAATCCGCGCCAAGGCCCGATGAGTCGCGGGCATTCATGAGCGAACGCGCAACCGACACCCGGTGGCTCCAGGCCATGCCCTGGGTGTTCGTGCTGATCTGGAGCACGGGCTTCATCGTGGCGCGTTACGGCATGCCCTATGCACCGCCCATGAAGTTTCTGGCGGTGCGGTATGCGCTGTCCATCCTGTGTTTTCTGCCCTGGATCTGGTGGGCCGGCGTGCGCTGGCCTGGCGATCGGCGCCAGACCCTGCACCTGGCGGTCACCGGCGTGCTGATGCACGCGGCCTACCTGGGCGGCGTGTGGGCGGCGGTCAAGGCCGGCATGGGCTCCGGTTTATCGGCCTTGGTCGTCGGCATCCAGCCGGTGCTGACCGCAGTGTGGCTGTCCAGCGTGGGTGGGCAGGCGGTGTCGCGCCGGCAGTGGACCGGTCTGCTGCTGGGTTTTGCCGGCTTGGTGCTGGTGGTGTCGCGCAAATTCGGTTCGGGCGGGCCGGGCGACCAGGCCAACTGGCTGAACCTGTCTTTTGCCTTGCTGGCCTTGCTGGCCATCACCGCGGGCACGCTCTACCAGAAACGTTTCGTGAAACCGTGCGACGTGCGCACCGCCAACACGGTGCAATTGGCGGCGGCGCTGCTGGTGACGCTGCCGCTGGCGCTGCTGGAAGCCGAGCCCATGCAATGGAATGCCGAGCTGGCGGGCGCCATGGCCTGGTCGGTGCTCGGGCTGACCCTGGGTGGCAGTTCGCTGCTGTACCTGCTGATCCAGCGCGGTGCGGCGGCCTCGGTCGCCAGCCTGATGTACCTCGTGCCCCCGTGCACGGCGCTGATCGCGTGGCTGCTGTTCGGCGAACCCATCACGGTGGTGACGGTGGCCGGCATCGCGCTCACGGCGTTCGGCGTGAGCCTCGTGGTGCGCGTGCCGAAGCCGGTGGGCTGAGCTTCCAGGGCTCGGCCTCGAAGCGCTGCGCCAGAAAGTCCACCAGCAGCCGGATGCGGCGTGGCGTCTGCGGCCGGTAGGGCGCCAGCCAGTGGACATCGGCATCGGGCATGGACCATGCGGGCAGCACCCGCACCAGACCGCCGGCCGCGAGCCGGGGGGCCACGTCCCACAGGCTGCGCAGCATGATGCCGTGCCCGGCCAGGCACCAGTCGCGCACCATCTCTCCAGAATTGCTGCTCAGTGGCCCTTGCACGGCGACGCTGGCCTGGCGGCCGCTGCTGTCGTGGACCAGCCGCCATTCGTCGAAGCGTGGGTTGCTGGGATGGACGTTTTCGCGCACGGCCAGACAGTCGTGCCGGGCCAGGTCCTCGGGTTGCGCGGGTGCGCCGCGCGATTGCAGGTAGTGCGGCGCTGCCACCAGCACGCGCTGGTTGCGCGCCAGGCGCCGTGCCGTCCATTCGCCTGCGCGCCGCTGGGGCGCGTTCCAGAGCCAGATGGCACCGTCATAGCCCTCGACGGCCAGATCGGGCAACTGTTCGGTCAGGTGCAACTGCACCGTCACGGCGGGGTGGCGGCTCTGGAACTCGGCGAGGGCGGGCCCGAGCCAGTGTCGGCCGAACCCGAAGGTGGCGGCCAGGCGGATGCTGCCTGCCGGTTCGCGCCGTTGCTCGCGCAGGGATTCCTCCACGGCCTGGAAGGCGCCCAGCAGCCGCGTGGCCTGTTCACACAGGGCTTCGCCTTCGGCCGTGGGGCTCACGCGCCGCGTGGTGCGCAGAAACAGGCGCAGCCCGAGCTGCGCTTCCAGCGCGGCCAGGCGTTTGCTCACAGCGGGTGGGGCCACCTGCAGCACGCGGGCGGCGCCGGCGAGGCTGCCCTGGGCGCGGATGGCGCAGACCAGTTCGAGATCGGAGCGTTCCAATTCTTGCTCTGTAGGAATCAATGGGTTTCCGGATTATTGCCTTTGGCCGGCTTATGCTTGCGCATCCACCATCCGGTCCGAGGCCATTTTTCAGGAGACACCATGAGCAAAACCCATCGCATCGCTGTCATCGCCGGGGACGGCATCGGCAAGGAAGTCATGCCCGAAGGCCTGCGCGTGATGGAGGTCGCCGCGTCGAAGTTCGGCATCGACCTGCAGTTCGACCACTTCGATTTTTCGAGCTGGGACTACTGCGAGAAGCACGGCAAGATGCTGCCCGACAACTGGAAGGACCAGATCGGCGGTCACGAGGCCATCTACTTCGGCGCCGTGGGCTGGCCGGAGAAGATCGCCGACCACGTGTCGCTGTGGGGATCGCTGCTGCTGTTCCGCCGCGAGTTCGATCAGTACATCAACCTGCGTCCAGCGCGCCTGATGCCCGGCGTGACCGCGCCCGTGGTGCGGCGCGACGGCAGCCCGCGCCTGCCGGGTGAGATCGACATGATGATCGTGCGCGAGAACACCGAAGGCGAATACTCCAGCATCGGCGGGCGCATGTTTGAAGGCACGCCGCGCGAGATCGTGATGCAGGAGACGGTGATGTCCCGCCATGGGGTGGACCGCGTGCTCAAGTTCGCGTTCGACTTGGCCCAGTCGCGCCCCAAGAAGCATCTGACCAGTGCGACCAAGAGCAATGGCATTGCGATCACCATGCCCTACTGGGACGAGCGTGTGGCGGAAATGGCGAAATCGTATCCGGATGTGAAAGTGGACAAGTTCCACATCGACATCCTCACGGCCCACTTCGTGCAACGCCCGGACTTCTTCGATGTGGTGGTGGCCAGCAACCTGTTCGGCGACATCCTTTCCGACCTCGGCCCGGCATGCACCGGCACCATCGGCATTGCGCCCAGCGCCAACCTCAATCCCACGCGCGAACACCCTTCGCTGTTCGAGCCGGTGCACGGGTCGGCCCCCGACATTGCGGGGCAGGGCATCGCCAACCCGATCGGCCAGATCTGGTGCGGCGCGATGATGCTGGATTTCCTGGGCTACCGGGCCGCGCACGATGCGGTGCTCGGCGCGATCGAGGCCGTGCTGCAACCCGACAGCGGCGCGCCACGCACCCGCGACCTGGGTGGCACAGCCGGCACGCGCGACGTCGGACAGGCGATTGCCCAGGCACTTGCAGGCTGAGCGCGCGCCGCGCAAGGGCGGCGGGAACGCTGGCAAAAATTCACGGCTGCTGCGCATTCTGGTGCATCCGAGCGTCTAGAATGCCGCCTTTCGCGCGGGCAGGCAGACGGCGTGGCCGTTGCGTATTGACAGTCTGGCAAGCGCGTGGGTCTAATCCCATGGCATCGCGTCACCCGTGCCTCATTGGCGTCCGGCGTGATGCGCGCGTAGCAGGCCGCCTCTGTTGCGGCCTTTGTATTGCCCATCGGGCACTGCTCGGATCAACGATTTCCTTCCAACACTTCAAGAGGGGCTTTTCGTGAACAAAACAGAACTCGTCGAACACATCGCCAAGAATGCCGACATCTCCAAGGCTGCGGCGACCCGCGCCCTGGACTCGACCATTGCGGCCATCCGTACCACGCTGAAGAAGGGTGGTACCGTGTCGCTGGTGGGCTTTGGTTCGTTTGCCGTGACCAAGCGTCCCGCGCGCAAGGGCCGCAATCCCCGCACGGGCGCTGAGATTAAAATCAAGGCCGCCAAGGTGCCCAAGTTCCGTCCTGGCAAGGCGCTCAAGGACGCGCTGAACTGACGGCACCGGGAATTTCAGGTGGGGTGCTTAGCTCAGTCGGTAGAGCGGCGCCCTTACAAGGCGTAGGTCGGCGGTTCGACCCCGTCAGCACCCACCACCCCCAAAAGGCGAACCCGGGTTCGCCTTTTTTGTTGTTCGCCGATTTCAGGATAGCCAGGCATGTTCGATTCCATCCGCAACCACAAGAAGTACCTCATGGGCTTCTTGATGATCCTGATCATTCCCTCGTTCGTGCTGTTCGGCATCGAGGGGTACACCCGTTTCAATGAGCGCAGCGAACCGGTGGCCTCGGTGGATGGGCACGACATCACCAAGGCCGAATGGGACCAGGCCCACCAGGTCGAGGCCCAGCGCCTGCGCGAGTCCATGCCCGGCCTGGATGCACGCCTGCTCGACAGCGACGAAGCCCGCTACGCCACGCTGGACCGCTTGGTGCGGGACCGCGTGCTGGCCGTCGCTGCGGAAAAGGACCACCTCTACACCACCGACGCGCGCCTGGCGGCGGAACTGCAGCGCAACCAGGCGATTGCCACGCTGCGCAAGCCCGATGGCACGCTCGACGTCGAGGCCTATCGCGAGTTGCTGGCCCGCCAGGGCCTGTCGCCCGAAATGTTCGAGGCCCGCGTGCGCGCCGACCTTTCGCGCCAGCAGGTGCTGGGCGGCGTCACGGCATCGGTCCTGGTGACGCCGGCCGTGGCGGCACAGGCGCTGGAGCCGTTCTTCCAGCGCCGCGAAATTCGCGTGCAGATGCTCGCGGCCAAGGACTTTGCCGCCCGCGTGCAGCCCACGGAGGCCGAGATCGAGGCTTTCTACAACAGCAACCAGGCGCTGTTCCAGGCCCCGGAGCAGGTCGATGTCGAGTACCTCGTGCTCGATGCCGCTGCCCTGGCCAAGGAAGTCACGCTCAACGAAGCCGACCTGCGCGCGTATTACGACCAGAACGCGGTGGCGCTCTCCGGCGGTGAAGAGCGCCGCGCCAGCCACATCCTGCTGACGGTGCCAGCCGGCGCTTCGGCCGAACAAAAGGCCGCAGTGCGGCAGAAGGCGCAGGAATTGCTGGACCAGGTGCGCAAGGACCCGGCCAAGTTTGCCGAACTGGCCAAGGCCCACTCGCAGGACCCCGGTTCGGCGGCGCAAGGCGGTGACCTCGGCTTCTTCGGGCGCAACGCTATGGTCAAGCCCTTTGAGGACGCCGCGTTCGCGCTGGCCAAAGGGGGTATCTCCGATCTGGTGGAAAGCGAATTCGGTTTCCACATCATCGAACTCACCGACATTCGCGCACCCAAGGTTCGCAGCTTTGCGGAGATGCGTGCCCAGCTCGAAGGTGATCTGAAGAAGCAGCAGGCCCAGAAGCAGTTCAGCGAAGCGGCCGAAACCTTCAGCAACCTCGTCTACGAACAGGCCGACAGCCTACAGCCGGCGGCCGAACGTCTGAAGCTGACGGTGCAGACCGCCCAGGGTGTGACCCGCGAGCCGCGGCCCGACGCGGGCGTGCTGGGCAACCAGCGCTTGCTGGCGGCCCTGTTTGCGCCCGATTCGCTGGAGAAGAAGCAGAACACCGAGGCGCTGGAAACGGGCAGCGGGCAATTGACCTCGGCGCGGGTGACCCGCCACGAGGCGGCCCATACCAAGCCTCTGGCCGAGGTGCGCGAGCAGGTGCGCGCCCAACTGGTGGCGCAGCGCTCGGCACAGCTGGCCGGCGAAGCCGGTGCCCAGCGTCTGGAAGCCCTCAAGGCCGGTGGCGATGCCTCGGGTCTGCCGGCGGCGGTGACCGTGTCGCGCGACCAGCCCCAGGGGGTGTCGGCTGCGGTGCTGCGGGCGGCCCTGAGTGCGCCGGCGACCACCTTACCCGCCTGGGCGGGGGTGGATCTGGGCGCGCAGGGCTACGCCATCGTCAAGGTCGAGAAGCTGCTGCCCCGTTCCGAAGCGGAGGCCGCGCGCCGCACGCAGGAGCGCCAGCAGTACGCGCAATGGTGGACCACCGCTGAGGCGCAGGCCTACTACGAGACCCTCAAGGATCGCTTCAAGGTGCGTATCCTGGTGCCGGAACCGAAAAGACCCTGATGAAGTTCTGGAAACGCCTCGGGTTCAGGCTATAATCTTGGGCTTGCGGTGGCTGTAGCTCAGTTGGTAGAGTCCAGGATTGTGATTCCTGTCGTCGTGGGTTCGAGTCCCATCAGCCACCCCAGATAGTTCCCTGACAAAGCCCGGTTTTCACCGGGCTTTGTCGTTTCTGGCCATCACCGATGGGGTTGGGCGCCGGAGCCGCCTCCCGCCACAGTGCGGCGGAGCACTTTGTATGGTCCGCGGAGTTGAGGGAACGGCGGCATCAGGTACCGATGGGCTGTCTGCGCACATTGGATTTCCCTCCCGCTGTACCAGCCTGTAACAGCCATTCGTTGCTCCCGGCCGACCCGACCCGATCTGGGATGGCATCGTGGCGCCGGCAGCCCGTTGCAGCAGCGTCCCCATCCGTGGGCGTGGTGGTGGAAAAATTTTTCCGAATTAATGGGAATTATTCGCATTCAATGTTATGATGCAGTCATTGCAGCCAACCGGGCAGGGGATTTCCAGATGTTCGGGGGCTGCCAGTGTTTCATCGTGGGGCGACCCGGGGTTTCATCACCTCAAGGTCGTTTTTAGCTAGCCATCGGAAGACTTCCGACCAGCCATGCTTTTTTTCCCGCATTCCTGTCGACGTGGCGCGTTGCCAGCGCCCTGAGGGCCTTGACGCATGGAGCATCTGGACAAGCTCAAAACCACTGGCCTGAAGGTGACGCTGCCGCGCATCAAGGTGCTGGAGTTGTTTCAGCGCAGCGAACAACGCCACCTGGCCGCCGAAGACGTCTACCGCCAGATGGTCGGTCTGGGCATGGACCTGGGGCTGGCCACCGTGTACCGGGTGCTGGCGCAGTTCGAGCAGACGGGCATTCTCAAGAAGAGCCAGTTCGGGGGTGGGCGTGCCGTCTACGAACTGTGCGATGGCGAGCCGCACCATGGGCATCTGGTGTCGCTGCGCGACGGTGAGGTGCACGAATTCCACGATCCCGCCATCGAGGCGCGCCTGGAGGCGATCGCGCAGTCGCACGGCCTGGCCATGACGGATTACGTGGTGACGGTGTTTGGTCGCCCGGCTTGAGGGGGATGACGGCGGGGCTCAGGCCAGCCCGCGCAACAGCCGCTCGAACAGATCCACCGGGCCCATCTGCCCCCCTTTGAGCATCAGCTCCAGCCCATCCAGGGCGGGCTGATCGCTGCGTGCCCGACTGAGGGTGACGCCGGGCGCCAGCACGCCCTCGCAAGCCAGGCCCCAGAGCCCGAGCTTTTGCACGGCCAAGCTGGAGGTGTCGCCACCGGCGATGCCGATGCGCTGGAGCGGGCGGCTCGTCTGGGCGCACGCGTTGACGATGGCCGCCACCAGTTCGCCAGTGGCGTTGGCGACGGCGTGGGGATCGAGGTCGCCATGGCGGGCCTGCGCGTCGGTGTGGAGCAGCACGTGCTGGCCGGCGGCGAGGGCGGCGAGCACGCTCTGACACCGGTGGCGGGCCGCGGCCGGATCGCTCAACAAATCGCGAACATCGAGCGACAGCCGTTCGAAGGAATGGGCCGCCGCCACCTGCTCGCCCGTGCGGGGCGAGAGGCTGCCGGCAAACACGAACACCGGGCCCTGCGCCGGTCTCGGGGGCCGCAAGGGGGCCGATGCGGCTGGATGCGCATCGGCGGTCTCGGCCCAGTGGGCGGCCAGGGCCTGTTCCACGCCACTGGGGCCGACGGCCAGCAGAGGAGCCTGCAGCGCCTGGTGCCACAGCAGCCGCCCCACCGCGGCGAGGTCGGCGGGGCTGGCGATGTCGAACAGCACCGCGTCGGGTGCGTCGGCCAGCAGGTGCTGGAGCAGGGCGTCCTGCTGCGCGGGTGCGGTCTGGTAGCTCGGGTAATGCAGGCCAAGCACGCGGGGCAGGCCTTGTGCGGCCAGGTGGCGGCGCAGGTCGGCTTCGCCCATGGGCGTGACAGGGTGCCGGCTCATGGTGGGATGGCGGTCGATGCGGTGCACCTCGCCGCCGGTGCCGGCCGCAGCGAACAGCTGGCTGAAGCAGCAGTAACGCCCGATATTGGGCTGACCGCCGACGATCGGCACCCAGGCGGTGGGCAGGTGCGGGCGCAGGCAGCGCACCGCTTCGCCGATGCTGCCCACGTGCGGCGCGCTGTCAAAGGTGGAGCAGCATTTGTAGTGCACCACCGGCGCGCCCAGGCGGGCGAAAAAACGCCCGACGGGTTCGAGCTCGGTGGCCATCTCGGCCGGCCCCATGGCGCGTGCTGCGCCGGCGATGCCCACCGCGTCGAGCGGACCGGCGCGCTCCAGGTGCGCGGCGCTGGGCACACCCAGGAACAGCAGGCTGCGCAGGCCGGCCTGGGCCGTGGTGGCCAGGGTGTCGGTGGCGCCGGTGAAGTCGTCGCCGTACCAGGCCAGTCGGGGGCGGGCGGTGTCGGGGTTCACCGCGTTTTGGGGCCGAAGAAGTCCAGGGCGGCGGCCAGTTCGGGCGCCTCGCGCGCGGCGTCAGGCAGGGCGATGCCGGCGCGCGCCGCGGCCCAGGCCTGGCGGATGCTGGTGACGCCGGCGGCCGGCCCGCCCGGATGGGCCAGGATGCCGCCGCCCGACATGAACAGCAGGTCGTCGGTGCCGATGGCCGACCAGGTGGCGGGTACGGTGCCGGCCCACTGGCCGGAGGAGAAGGCGGGCATCACCGCGTCGTCGCAGCCTTCGGCCAGCGGCGCGAGGCAGTCGCGCGCGGACGCTTGCACCTCGGCGTCGGGCTGCGAGAACTTGCCCTGCAGGCCGTGCACATGCATGTGGTCGACGCCGGCCAGCCGCCACAGCGTCTGGTAGGCCTGGAAGCCAATGCCCAGCTGCGGGTGGCGCGAGAGCGCGCCGAAGCCGTTGCGGTGACCGTGGATGACCAGGGGGGTGTGGCGGCGCAGCGTCTGCACGGCCGAGAAGCCGCACCAGTTGAGGCTGACCATCACGCAGGAGCCGCCTTCGCGTTCCACCAGATCGGCGTGGCGCTTCATGGCCTCGGTTTCGTCGGTGATGTTGAAGGCCACCATCACGTGTTTGCCGGTGCGCGCCTGGTGGGCGCGCACGGCGGCCATCACGGCGGGCACGCGCTGGGCGAGCGGGGCGTGGTCGGGGTCGGCACAGACCTCGTCGTCCTTGATGAAGTCCACGCCGGCCGCGCACAGCTGCGCCACCAGTTCGGCCGTCTGCTGGGCCGAGAAGCCGACGTTGGGCTTGATGATGGTGCCCACCAGCGCGCCGTGGGTCACGCCGGTGAGTTTGCGCGTGCCGGTGATGCCGGCCACCGGGCGCTCGAAGCGGGCGCGGTAGCTGGCCGGCACCTGCATGGATTCGAGCCGCAGCCCGGTGACTTCGCCCAGGTCGTACAGATTGCCACTGACCGTGGCCGCGAGCGTCGGCAGGTTGGCGCCGATGTTGGCAGTGGGAAAGCTCACCCGCACCCGAGCGCGCCGCCACGGACCGCCCCGGCCCTGGCGGTCCAGCCAGGCGTTGGGCAGGCTGGGCGTTTCGGCCGCGGGCAGTTCGTCGAGCTGTTCGACCGTGGCGCGGGCACGTTCGCGCAGCGCGTCGGTTTCGCCCTGCACGCGGGTGAAGGTCCCGCAGGACTGTTCGCCCGCCATCACCTCGGCCACCTTCGCGGGTTCCAGGGGGGTTTCGATCAGGTAGGTGGCTTGCAGCCGGTCGGCGGGCGTCGTCATGGGCGAGAGGTCAGATCGTGCTCAGGTCGGGGAAGGGGCGCACCGGGTCGGTCACGCCGTCCCAGGTCAGGGAGGATTCGCGGATCAGGTCGAACATGCGGCCCTTGGGGCCGGCCACTTCCGACAGCTCGATCACGGTGCCCGGGTGGTACTCGGTGTCGAAGTAGATGAAGCGGCCCTTTTCACCGACCTCGCCCTGCATCTTGGGCTTGAAGCCTTGCGCCAGCAGGCGTTCCAGATCGGCGTCGTAGTCGCTGGTCCAGTAGGCGACGTGCTGCAGTCCGGTGCGCCCGGCCTGCAGGAAGTCGCGGTACATCGAGGGCACGTCGTTGCGGGTCTGGATCAGCTCCACCTGCACGAAGCCGGAGTTGGCCAGGGCCACCGAGTTGTGCGGCTCGTAGTCTTGTCCGTCGTACCGGTAGTGCTTGATCGGCACGCGCGGGTTGTAGTACCACGGGCCCACGCCCAGCGTGCGGCTCCAGTAGTCCATGGCGGCTTCGATGTCGTGCACGACATAGCCGAGTTGGCGGATTTCGCCGAAGTGGCGGCTCATGCGGATTCCTTCCTGTGTGGCGTGGGCGCGGGTGGCGGTGCCAGCCGCTTACTTGGCGCCGTCGATGATTTCTTTGGGGATGGCGACGCCGGCGTGCTTGAGGTGGATCTCATTGAGCTTGCCGTTGTGCAGATTGGTTTTGACCCAGCCGTTGACCCAGTTCATCAGCTCGGGCTGGTTCTTGCGCATGGCGATGCCGAGCTGGTAGGACTGGAGGATGAACTTGACCTCGAACTCGCGCGCCGGTGCGCGCTTGGCGATGGCCGCGATGATGGGCGGCGTGATGGCCACGATGTCGGTCTGGCCGCTGGCGGCGGCGGTGATGGAGGCGGCTTCATCGTCGAAGCGCACCACCTTGGCCTGGGGTGCACGCTCCGACAGGATCTTGTCCTGCGGGCCGCCGCGGGTCACGGCCACGGTCTTGCCGGCCAGGTCGTCGATGCCTTTGATCGCCAGGCTCTTGGGCGCGCCCACGGCGGCCTGGATGGCGCCGTAGGGAATGGAGAAGTCCACCGCCTTCTGGCGCTCGGGCGTGATCGACAGCGAGGAGATGATCAGATCGGCCTTGTTCGACAGCAGGTTGGGGATGCGCGCCGAGTTGGTGGTGTTGACGATCTCCAGCTCCACGCCCAGGTCCTTGGCCAGCAGCTTGGCCGCGTCCACGTCGGAGCCGGCGGGCTGCACCTTGTCGTCCACGTACCCGTAGAAGGGAGCGCTCAGGTCGATGCCGATGCGGATCTTGCCGGCGGCCTTGACGTCGGCCAGTTCGGCCAGCGCGGGCAGGCACAGGGTGGCGGCGGCAGTGGCCAGCAGGGTGCGGCGCAGGAAGCGGGAAGGGGTCATGGTGTGTCTCCGTTGGGGTGGTGGTGAAGGAAAAAGGGGCGCCGCCGGATCACAGCCCGTGCGACAGGAAGTCGCGCAGCTCGGGCGTTTGCGGGTTCTTCAGCATGGCGCCGGGGCCGGTCTCCCAGACCTTGCCCGCGTGCATGTAGATGATGGTGTCGGCCACGCGGGCGGCGAATTCCATTTCGTGCGTGACCAGCACCATGGTCATGCCGCCTTCGGCGAGCTGCTCGATCACGCGCAGCACCTCGCCGGTGAGCTGGGGGTCCAGTGCGGAAGTGACCTCGTCGAACAGCATCACCTGCGGCTCCATGGCCAGCGATCGCGCGATCGCCACGCGCTGCTGCTGGCCGCCCGAGAGCTGTTCGGGATAGGCCTGGGCCTTGTCGGCCAGACCGACCTGCCTGAGCGTGCGTTCGGCGATGGCGCGCGCGTCGGCGCTGGACAGGCCCTTGACCGCCTTGGGTGCGAGCGTGATGTTCTGCTCCACCGTCAGGTGCGGAAACAGGTTGTAGCTCTGGAACACGATGCCCACGTCCTGGCGCAGCCGGCGCAGGTCCACGTCGGGCGCGTGCACCGCGTGGCCGCAGACCTGGATGGTGCCACTGTCGATGGTTTCCAGCCGGTCGATGCAGCGCAGCGCCGTGCTCTTGCCCGAACCGCTCTGGCCGATGATGGCCACCACCTGGCCCTTGGGGATGGCGAAGGACACGCCCTTGAGCACCGGGTTGCTGCCGAAGCGCTTGTGCACGTCCTGGAGTTCGACGACCGCGTTCATGGAGGGGGTTGCTTTCATGTCTCGGAAACCTTGTTCTGCGGTGTCTCAGGCCTGGCCGGCAGCACGCTGGCCGAAGTGCAGGCGTGCTTCCAGGCGCCGGCTCCAGACCGACAGCGGGTAGCACATCGCGAAGTAGACGGCCGCGATGATCAGGTAGACCAGGAAGGGCTGGAAGGTGGAGTTGTTGATGAGCTGGCCGGCGCGCACCAGCTCGACGAAGCCGACGATGGAGGCCAGCGAGGTGTTCTTGACGATCTGCACCATAAAGCCCACCGTGGGCGGTGTGGCGATGCGCAGCGCCTGCGGCAGCACCACCAGCCGCATGCGTTGCCAGCGCGAGAGCGCCAGGCACTCGGCCGCTTCCCACTGGGTGCGCGGCACCGCCTCGATGCAGCCGCGCCAGATCTCGCCCAGGTAGGCGCTGACGTAGACGATCATCGCGATGCTGGCCGCCACCAGGCCGGGCAGCTCCAGCCCCATGATGCTCAGGCCGAAGTAGCACACGAACAGCACCACCAGCAGCGGGGTCCCCTGGATGATCTGGATCCAGGCGATGGTGAGCCAGCGCAGCGGCTTGAAGGAGCTGATCCGGCACAGCGCGATCACCCCGCCGGCCAGGCCGCCGCCGACAAAAGCGATCAGCGACAGGCAGACCGTCCACAGCGCGCCCACCGCCAGAAACTGCAGGTGGTAGAGATTCAGGCCGCCATCAACCATGGAAGGCCTCCGCAAGGCAAAGCAACAGCGTGTTCATCGGGTGCCTCCCGTGCCGAGACGGCGACGGCGGGTGAAGACCGCCATGCCGAACAGCCACAGGCCGGCGCGCATCAGCAGCGACAGCGCCAGGTAGGCCACGGCCACCAGGATGTAGGCCTCGAACGGGCGGAAGGTGTCGGACTGCACGCGGGCCGCAGCCGCGGTGAGCTCTTCCACCGAAATCTGCGAAGTGATCGAGGTGGCCAGCATCAGCAGCACGAACTGGCTGGTCAGTGCCGGGTAGACCTTCTCCATGGCCGGGCGCAGGATCACGTGCCAGTACACCTGCCGGCGCGTCAGCCCCAGGCATTCGGCGGCTTCGAGCTGGCCCTTGTGGATGGCGTCCATGCCCGCGCGCATGATTTCGCACGAGTACGCGGCCACGTTGATCACCATGGCCAGCAGCGCGGCCGTGAAGGCCGGCACCTTCCAGCCCAGGCTGGACAGGCCGAAAAACACCAGAAAGACCTGCACCAGCAACGGCGTGTTGCGGATCACTTCCACGTAGGCGCCGCACAGCGCCGACAACCAGCGCACCGGCCCACGCCGGCCGATGGCCAGCAGCGTGCCCATGATGAAACCGATCACGGTGGCCGGCACCGAAAGCTGGATGGTCAGCCAGGCGCCGTCCAGAAACTGCGGCCAGGCGGCCAGCACGCTGGCGAAATCGAATTCGTAATCCACGCGCGGGGTCCGTTCAGCCGGCGCAGCGGCGGTTCAAGGGGCGCAGCCCCAGGGGGAAAAACGGCATGCCTGTCTCCGGGTACCGGGCCGGCAGGGCGGCTGGTACAAGATGTGTTGTTTGATCAAATTTGATGTGTACATCCATCAAACGTGAGGGAATAATAACTGCCGGCATCGCCAGATTGCCAGTTTCTTGATTGATGTTTTTTGATGGTTTTTTGATGGCAAAGCCTGCCCGCATTCCCGACATTGCCCAGCTGGCCGGTGTTTCCACGGCCACGGTGGACCGCGTGCTCAACCGCCGTCCTGGCGTGCGCCGGGCCACGGTCGAGCGTGTGCTGCAGGCCGCCGAGCGCCTGCAGTACCTGCCCGACGCCGACCTGCACCACGCGCTGCAGCCCGCACCCATGCAACTGGTGTTTCTGCTGCCGGCGGGCCACAACCGGTTCCTGCGCATGCTCGGCGACACCATCGGCTATTCCGAGGCGCACTGGTCGCCCTACAACGTGCGCTGCCGGGTCGAATGGGTCGAGGGGTTCAATCCCGAGGTGCTGGCCCAGGCGCTGCTGCGCCACGGCGCCAAGGCCGACGGCGTGGCCTTCATGGCGCTGGAGCACCCGCTGGTGCGCGATGCGGTGGACGCGCTGGCCGCACGCGGCGTGCCGGCCGTGACCCTGATTTCCGACATCTCGGGCTCGAAGCGGGCCGCCTACGTGGGC
The DNA here is from genome assembly GCF_030160815.1 of Hydrogenophaga electricum. Classification (NCBI taxonomy): domain Bacteria; kingdom Pseudomonadati; phylum Pseudomonadota; class Betaproteobacteria; order Burkholderiales; family Comamonadaceae; genus Hydrogenophaga; species Hydrogenophaga electricum. The sequence continues at coordinate 280,351 of NZ_BSPB01000001.1, forward strand.
CTGGACAACCGCGCCGCCGGCCGCACTGCGGCGTACCTGATCGCGCGCTTCATCGGCGAGCGCCCGGCGCAGGTGGCCATGATCGCGGGCAGCCTGAGCTACCGCGCGCACGAGGAGCGCGAGGTGGGCTTCCTGCACCTGTTCAAGGAGTCGTTCCCGCACATCGAGGTGGTGGGCCTGCGCGAAGGGCACGACGATGCCGACCGCAATCACGAACTCACGCGCACCCTGCTGGAGCAGTACCCCGACCTGGCCGGGCTCTACAACATCGGCGGCGCATCCGACGGCGTGGGCCGCGCGCTCAAGGAGGCCGGCCGCGCGCACAAGGTGGTGTTCATCGGGCACGGCCTGTCGCCCGACACGCGAGCGCTGTTGATCGACGGCACCATGGACGCGGTGATCAGCCAGAACCCGCAGGGCGCCATGATGACCTGCGTGCGCATCTTCGCGAACCTGCGCGATGGCCGCGACGCGATGACGGGGGTGGAAGTCACGCGTGGGCAGATCATGTTCCGCGAAAACCTGCCCTGATGGGCGGGGCGCTGCGGGCGCCCGCCCGCGGGGTGGCTCAGAAGGGGATGCGGCCGGTCCAGAGATCCTTGTACATCACCCAGTCGCCCATGAAGCTGTAGAGCGGGCGCTTGAACGAGGCTGGCCGGTTCTTTTCGAAACCGAAGTGGCCCAACCAGGCGAAGCCGTAGCCGCACAGCAGCCCGGCCAGCAGCCAGCCCGGCTGGCCCGTGGCCAGCAGCAGGGCCAGGCACACCAGTGCCAGTGTCGAGCCGGCAAAGTGCAGGCGGCGGCAGGTGCGGTGGCTGTGCTCCTTCAGGTAGAAGGGGTAGAAGTCGGCGAAGCGCTGGAAGCTGCGCGGGTCGACCACCTCGGGGGCGGCACCGGTGGCGGTGTTCATGGCGGGTCTCCTGCCGTCGGCGGACGGCCGAGGGGCATCTTAGGCGGGGGGTGCCCGGCCTGGCTTTGGGGGATTTCCCGCACAGCGGTCGCGCCCGTGACGCGGCCTGGGCACGTGGGTCAGAGCACCAGCCGGCCGGCGTAGCCGGTCATCTCCAGATAACCCCGGCCGGTGCGCCGGCCTTGCGCATCGAGCAGGTCGGACAGGCCTTCCCAGTAGACGGTGCCGGTGCTGGCGCGGCTGTCGAGTTCCTGCGCGTCCACCAGGGACTGCACGGTGAAACTGCCGGCCGGCGTGTCCAGGCGCCAGGCGACCGGGTAGTCGGCGCCGGTGCGCGGGCTGGTCCAGCGGCGCCGTGGTGTCCAGGCGAGCGCGTCCGGGCCGAACACGGTGAGCACGCCCGCCGCCGTGCGCCACGAGCCACCGGCCCAGAGCGCCGAGCCGTCGGCGCGGCGCAGGCGGAAGGCGGTGAGCGCCGCACCGTCGCCGAGGTTCATGCCGATCCAGTCCCAGCCCATGGCATCGGGGTGCAGCAGCGCCTCGCTCCATTCGTGGTCCAGCCAGGCACTGCCGCGCACCGCGACCCGCGTGCCGGGCAGCCGCAGGCGGGCCTGCACCGCCAGTTGCGGGTGGCTGACGTAGAAGCTCGCCTGTGCGGGCTGCGGGCCCTTGCGCGAGAAGCCGGCATCGCCTTGCAGCAGCAGGGGCTGGCGCGGTGTGGCCTGCAGTTCGATGCCGATCTCGTCGCCGCCGATGCGGGCTTCGTAGCCACCATCGGGCCGGCGCCGCAGGTGCCAGTCGCGCAGCACCACCTCGGTGTCGGTCTCGCGGGCGAAGACGCCGCGCTCGGTGTCGGCGGGCACTTCGCCGTTCCAGCGCGCGATGCGCTGGTCGTGCCAGAGGCGGGCGCCGCCCACATCGGTGATGGCGGCGTGCGCGAACAGCAACTGGCGCGCGGCCAGCCGCCCGGGCAAGCGGGCGGCCGCGTCGACCCGGCTGCGGAAGAACGTGATCTGGAAGCCATAGAGCCGGCCGTCGCCAGCCTGCCCGTGCCCGGTGAGGTACCACCATTCGGTGCGGGTGTCGTGGTGGCTGCCGTGGTCGCGCGGAAAGGCCAGCGGGCGCGGCGCGAGCGTGCGGGTCTCGGCCCACCCCGGGCCGCTGCGCAGCCCGGGGGCGGCGGCCAGGGCGGTGGCCAGCAGGTGGCGGCGCTGGATCGGCATCACCAGTCCTCCTTGACGGCGCGCACCGCGTCGCGGCTGGCGGCGGCGCGCCCGGACAGCCAGGCCGTGACCGTGCCGGCCAGCACCACGGCCAGACACAGCGCCGCCAGCCGGGGCCAGGGCAGCGACAGGTCCATGGTCCAGTGAAAGCTCTGCGGGTTGACCACGTGCACCAGCACCAGGCTGACCACCAAGCCCAGGGCCAGGCCGGCCAGCGCGCCCAGCGTGGTCCAGGCCAGGCCTTCGAGGCCGACCACGGCGAGGATCTGCCGCCGCGTCAGCCCCAGGTGCGCGAGCAGGCCGAATTCCTTGCGCCGTGCCAGTACCTGGGCACTGAAGCTGGCGGCCACACCGAAGAGCCCGATGCCGATGGCCACCGCCTGCAGCCAGTAGGTGACGGCGAAGCTGCGGTCGAAGATGCGCAGCGAGGTGGCGCGGATCTGCGCCGCCGACGCGAAGGCCAGTGCCTCGGGCAACGCCGCGCTGGCCGCCAGGCGGGTGACGTCGGCCCGCACGGCGGCTTCGTCGGCGCCGTCGGCCAGTTGCAGCGCGAGGTCGTTGACGCGCGCATCGCCGGTCAGGCGCAGGTAGTCGGCGCGGTCGATCACCACGCTGCCGTGCTGGCGGGCGTAGTCGCGCCAGACCCCGGCGACGAAGAAACGCCGGCCCTGCAGGCGCTCGGGCGCGAACGCGGTGGCCAGCGCCGGCAGCCACTGGCCGGGCCGGGCGCTGTAGAGATCGCGGAAGGCTTCGCTCACGTACACCGGCACCGCGCCCGACCCGGGTGGCGCGCGCAGGGCTTCGCCAACCAGGGGCAGGGCCAGCGCGGTACCGGGCCCGGTGTGCAGCGGGCGCGCCAGCAGCGTCACCGGGGGCAGGGCGGGCGCCAGTTGCACAGGCACGGCACGCAGGCCGTCGGCGCGCGCCACGCCGGGCACCTGCTGCACCGCCTGCACGAAGGCGTCGGGCAGCGGTGGGCGGTCGCCCGCAGCGGTTTCGGCCAGGCGCAGGTACAGCG